>NZ_LZJB01000101.1:0-27032 GCF_001666895.1 Mycobacterium sp. E3298 | reverse complement strand
CGCCCTGCGGATCTCGGGCCGTTGCCCGGTGATCAGCGCCAGGTCGTTGACCGCGCCGTTGATCAGCTTCGCGCCCCATGCCCGCGTCGCTGCCCCCGCTGGCCGGCGAGGACCATGTCTGCGCCGCCTGCGGGATGAGCTATTCGGAGACTCGGCTCGATGACGCCACCGGCGTGATCGCCGGCCTGCCGGACGCCGCCCGAAAGGCCGTGTCGGCGATCCCGCGCGAGAAGCGACGGGTCCGGCCCGGCCCCGACGTGTGGTCGGTCGCCGAATACCTCTGCCACCTGCGCGACGTCTACGTCAGCTTCACCATCCGGCTGCACCGCGTCCGCACCGAAGACCAGCCCGCCTGGGAGCCGATGCTCAACGACCTGCGGGCGCGCCGCTTCCACTACAACGACTGCGACATCGACGCCACGCTCGCCGAACTGGCCGCCGCGGTGGCGGGCTTCCTGGACGAGGTCGCGCGGGCGTCGCGGTTGTGTCGGCGTTCGACGGCTACCCGGGTGGCGCGGTCTTGGCTGCGGGTGCGGCGGCGTTTGGGCATCATCGCGCTGCGCTGGCCGCAGTAGTCCTGGGGCGGGGGGTCGGCCTCGGCGGCCGGTATGGCGCCGGTGGCGTGGCAGAGGCTGGGGAACAGCAGGGCGCTGCCCGGGGTGGTGACGTAGGTGCGTCCGGCCGGGGAGGTCAAGATCAGGGTGCCGTCGGGCAGCTGCTGCTCGCGCCAGCCCCAAAACGTCTTCACCAAATGATGGGTGCGGCAATAACACTTCAGGTTGCTGGCATGGGTGGGCCCACCGGCGCTGTAGGGGATGGTGTGGTCGAGGTCGCAGGCCATCGCCGGGCAGTCACAGCCCGGCCAGCGGCACGTCAAATCCCGGCACCGCACGAAATCGGCCAACGCTTGGGAGGGCACATAGCCCGGCTCGGGCGGCGCGTCCCCGGGATGAATCAGCGGCACCAGCTTGGCCGCGGCGGCCAACTCGGCCACCAGCTCCGGTGGGATCAGGCCGTCGGCCCGCAGTTCACTGGCCATCCCCACCCCGCGATCCAGGGCGGCTTGCTCGGCGAGCACGTGAATCACCACCGCACCGGCCGCCGGCCGGGTGCCGGCCGCGCAGTCCGGGCGCCCGCAGCGACAGCCCAGCCGCTCGGCCCCGCCGGCCAGCGCGCCCAACGCATCCGCGCGGCGCTGCTCGCGGCTGCGCGGATCGTGGGCACACACCGTGGCCGCCAACGCATCCAGGCGCTTCTCGAGCGCGTGCGCATCCAGGCTGTAGAGGGTGCCCTCGATGCGGGCCAATCCCTCCCCCATCTCACCGATCCACACCTCGCGCCCCGCAACATGCTGCCGGCGTCGCCGCACCGCATCGGCATCGGCCTTCGCCACCACCTTGTCCACCTGCGCACCCAACCGGCCCTGGCTCATCGAGGGCCAGCGCGCCACGTTCGCCGCCAGCTGCGCGTCCACGGCCGCCAACACCTCAGCGTCGGTGATCAGATCGGTGCGATACACCAGCGTCTGCACCATCCGAAAGTCGATGTCCCCGGCGGCGAACACCTCGGCCACCTTCGGCAGCCGCTCGCGCAGCGCGCGGGCATACCGCACCCGGCTGGCCGCCAACCCCTGGCTGATCCGCAACTCCGCGGCCACCTCCGCGGCCACCGCCGCCTCGGTATCCACCGCCCACTGCTCACATTCGGCGCACCGGGAGAGCCGGTAGGCGAACAACTCCCCGATCACCGCCAACTGCCCCGCCGCCGCCCGATTCTCCGCCCGCGCCATGCCCGCGACGCGCTCCAGCAACGCCGCGGACTCCGGCGTCACCGACGGATAGCGCCGCTCGAAGTGCTCATCCAACGCGGCGATCGACTCCGCCACCGTTCTAGACGGCGAACAGGCGCCACTCGCCGGGCACTCCCTTGAGCTGATGTGTGCCGCGGTCCTCGAACTCCAGCCCTGACCCGATCACGAGGTCGCGCAGCGTGCTGGATACCAGCACGTCGTTCGCGCCTGCAAGTGCACTCACGCGCGCCCCGATGTGCACCCCGATCCCGCTGATGTCATCACCGCGGACCTCGCACTCGCCGGTGTGCAACCCGGCACGCACCTCGATGCCCAGCGCCTGCACCGCGTCGCGAATCGCCATGGCGCAGCGGATCGCTCGCTGCGGGCCGTCGAACATCGCCAGAAACCCGTCGCCGGATGTGTTCACCTCGCGGCCGCGAAACCGGGCCAGTTGCGACCGCACGACGGCATCATGCGCATCAAGCAGCGCGTGCCAGTCACGGTCACCCATCTCCGCAGCGCGGCGCGTCGAGTCCACGATGTCGGTGAAGAGCACCGTGGCAAGCACACGATCATCAGCGACATCGGCTTGGTGACCGGTCAGGAATTTCGCCACCTCCTGAAAGGACGCGCGCCAAGGCTCGACCCAGTGGTGCATGTTGCGGCCTGGAAGCTCAACGTACTTTGCCCCCGGTATGTGATCCGCTATGTACTCGCCCGAGGCCGACGCAAGCAACGCATTGTCTGCGTGCTGAACGACCAGGGTCGGCACGCGGATTGTCGGTAGGACCGCCCGCACATCCAATTCGATCAGCAGTGGAAACATCTGCGCGACGGTTCCCGGGCTCGCCGCAAGGCGTTCCAGTCGTGCCCACGTTGCTCGGATCTCCTCGTTCCACGGCATGTCCGGATTCATCACATGTTGCAACTCCCCCGTTCCCCACATGGAGCCCATCAAGGCAACGACTTCCTCGGGAGTGGGTCCCTCGGTGCGTTCGGCGACCGGATCGGCGTAGCCCTCCAGTACAACAAGTGCCGTTGTGCGTGACGGATGTGTTGCCGCGAACAATGCCCCGGTCGCGAACGCGCCATCGATCAAGAGGAGAACCGCTTCAGCGCTCCCGAGATCGTCGAGCACCGCCGTGATGCTGTCGGCCCATTGCTCCAAGGTCGGCAGGGCACCAGGCTCGACAGGATCTGACGCCCCAGTGCCCGGCTGGTCGAAGAAGATCAGCCGACCCAGCGATGTCACCGCCTCGACCCAACCCTGAATCGACGGCAGCTCCGGAAAGACCTCGCAGTTTGTGAACCAGTTCGGGACGAACACAATGTCGCGAACACCTTCACCCGACGCCCGATACGCGACGCGCAAGTCCCCGTTCATCGCATAGCGCGTCTCCGAGAACATTGCGGAAGTCTAAGTCTCGGCCACGCGTCCGCCGATATTTATGCAGCTAGGTCGCGGCGCGGGACTCTTCGTGGGATCGGTAGCGATCCGGTCATTGTCTGCTCATCTGAGCAGCGCGAGCGGATACTGATCCTCAGCATCCAGCGTCGAGGAAAGGCGCAGGCCATGTCGAACAATCACAAGGTCAGGAAGGTCGTCACCGGGGCACTGTTGTCCGTAGGGGTGGCGGTGGCGGGCCTGGGGCTCGGTGCGGGCACCGCCGGGGCGGAGCGCAATCCCGCCCCGCAAGTCATCGGCCCACTGCCCCTGGACAACTTCACGGTCCCGCACGACTGGTGCCCGGGGCAGCCGTTGCCGATGCCGGATGTCCGGTGGGACATGGGCGTCTGCCACCACTGGTACTGGGTTCCCGTCGGCGGCATGGGCAACGTCGGCCAATTCGTGTGGGAGGGGGACGCGCCCCGCCGCCCGCTCGGCCCGCCGCCCTGCTACGGCGCTCCCATCTGCTTGCCCGGCCTGTAGGCCTTGGCAAGGTCGCGCGCGGGGCGTCGGTGACCGTCTGAGGAAGCCGGCGGCCGGGCCGGAAAAAGGCCACGTCGGGCAAGCCTTTGGATACCCTAATGTCACGGGTATATCGTTCGTCACATCCGGAACTCGACGGGGAAGGATTAGGGCGGCACCCTGGGGGGTGAATGCGTAATGTTTCCGGTCTCTTTGCAACCTGGTAATCGAAATTTTCCGGTCGCGTACTCGGCATAGACAATGTGAGATGTGATGGACCTATTCGCGCCACCTGAGGTCACCTCGACCCTTATCCACTCCGGTCCCGGAGCGGGTTCGCTGGTCGAGGCTGCCGGCGCGTGGCAGAGTCTCGCCGTCGAGCTGGAGAACTCGGTCGGCGTGTACGCGTCCGTGTTGTCGTCGTTGATCGAGTCGTGGGACGGGCCGTCCTCCATGGCGATGCTGCAGGCCGTGCAGCCCTACCTGATCTGGCTGCGCGAGACCGCGCAACAGGCCCACCAGATGGCCGCCTCCGCGGAGTCGGCCGCGGCGGCGTTCACCGCCGTCCGCGCGGCGGTGGTCCCGCCCGCGGTGGTTGCCGCCAACCGGGCCCGGCTGTTGCAATTGCTGGCCACGAACCGGTTCGGCCAGAACACCGCGGCTATCGCCGAGACGCAAGACGAATACCAGACCATGTGGGCGAACAATTCGGCCGCGATGAGCCGCTATCAGGCCACGTCGTCACAAGCGACCACGTCGCTGTCCCAATTCAATTCGCCGCTGGCCATCGCGAACCCGTCGTCGACGGTCAACCAGCAGGCTGCGGTCTCGAATGCGTCGCTGCTCGGCGCGTCGAGCACGGGCAACATCATCGACTCGCTCGGGGTCACCCCCTTCGACCCCAACGCCGGCTGGTTCAGCTACTTCAGCACCTGGGGCAACCAGTTCATCTCGTCCGGTTTCCCGATCAACCTGCTCAGCTACCTGGCGCAGAACACCTCGGCGCAGGCGCTGCAGGGCGTGGGCAGCGACATCGGCCTGGGGCTCTCGGAGGGCGAGGGCGCGCTGGCGTCGTCGATCACCAGGCTGGCGGGCGCCGTCTCGGCCGCGCCGGGCGGTGCGGCCGCGGGTGCCATGGGGGTAGGGGTCTCGCTGGGCAAGCTCACCGCCCCGCCGGCGGTGGTGGGTCTGCTGCCGGGGACGCAAACCCCGGTGCAACTCGCATCGTCGGTGTCGCCCCTGCCCGCCGAGCCCGGGCTCACCGGCATGCCGCTCATGCCGATGATGCCGGTGCCTCCGGGCAGCTCGGCGGGCAGCGGCTGGCGCAAGCGCAAGCAGCAGAAGTTCGAAGACCTTGAATACGGGGCGGAACTCCCGAAGAAGGTGATACACCGACCGCCCAGCGGGGGATGAGGAACGACGATGGTTCCTCACCACTCCGGAAGCAGAATTTCGCCGCCGGATAGGTCGACGGCGCGACTCGCCGCCCGCCCTGCTCTTCCATTGGGCGAGACGTGATCGATTTTGGGCTGCTGCCGCCCGAAGTCACCTCGGCGCTGATCCACTCCGGACCCGGCGCCTGGTCGATGATCGAAGCCGCCGCCGTGTGGCAAGAACTCGGCGCCGAATTGGAGGCGACGGCCAGCAGCTACACCGCGGAGCTCGCGTCGCTGGCCGGGACCTGGCAAGGGCCGTCGGCGATGGCGATGGCCCAGGCGTTCGAGCCGTACCTGGCGTGGTTGCGCACCACCGCGGCGCAGTGCCAGGAGATCGCCGCCTCGGTTGAAACCGTAACGGCCGCATTTGAATTGACGCACTGGACGGTGGTGCATCCCTCGGTCGTCGCGGCCAATCGCGCGCGGCTGGCGATGCTGCTGGCCACCAACTTCTTCGGCATAAACGCCCCGGCCATCGCCGAGACGGAAGCCGAGTACAACGCGATGTGGGTCAACAACTCGGCGGCGATGTACCGCTACGGCGCGACCTCGCTGAGCGCGGTGAAGCTGTCACAGTTCTCGTCGCCGCCGCCCGTCGCCAACCCCTCCGGCGTCTCCACCCAGGCCGCCGTGTTGCCCGCCGCCACGGGCACCACCCAGACCACGGCCAACCTGCTGGCCGCCTCGTCGACGTCCAACGCGGGGACGATAATCGACCAGCTTGGTGTCAGCCCGTTCGACCCCAACAAGGGCTGGTTCGCCTATTTCAGCACCTGGGGCAATCAATTCATCGCCGGCGGCTTCCCCGTCAACCTGCTCAGCTACGTCGCGCAGATCAATGCGGCCCAGGCGCTGCAGGGCGTCGGCTCCGACATCGGCCAGGGCCTCGCTGAGGGTTCGGCGGCGTTGAGCACGGCGGAGGTGAACCTGGCGAACGCGGTCAACTCCGGCGGGCTGGGGCTGGCGCCCCGGGGTGCGATGGGCGTGTCGGTGCTGGTGGGCAAGCTGAGCATGCCGCCCGCCACGGTGGGCATGTTGCCCGGCGCCCAGCCACCGGTCCAGCTCGCCGCCGCGGTGTCCCCGCTTCCGCCGGGGGGAGCCCAGCCGTCTGGTCTCCCGATGGTCCCGGTGCGGCCGCCGCTGGGTGGCAAGGGCGGGGGCGCCGGGCGCGACTACGACGACATCGAAATCGGCGCGGAGCTGCCCGGCACGGTCATGAAGCGGCCACCGTCAGCGGGATAGCTTGTGCGCCAAGCGGTTCGGTTCATTGGGCTCGTCGTCGGCCAGGGTGAAATAGCTTTCCTCCTCCTGCAGGAAATGCAGGCGTAACAGGGCATGCAGCCCGTAGAGGCACGCGAGCAGGTCGTCGACCTGGTCGGCGCCGATCGCCCCGCTGCTTCGGGCCAGGGTCAGGTGGGCGCCGATCCGGTCGGAGAGGCGCTGGATTTCGGCGTGGGTCCGGCTCATCGTGGCGGTCGCCTCGCTGGTGCCCAGCGGGTGGGCCAGCGCCGGGTAGAGCTGCGTCTCCTCGGCGCGCTCGTGCGGGATGATCCGCTCGACGAGCACGGCGTACGCCTGGCCGATCGACTCCAGGGCCGACTGGTCGGCCGCGGCCGCCAACCGATCGGCGGCGCCCCGCAACAGGTCCACGGCGTCGCGCAGTTCGTCGTGCTCGGCGTCGAAGCGCCGCAACAGCTGTTCCGTCGGCGCGGGAAGGTCGACCTCGATCTCGGGATTGCCGCGCAGGGCGCGGAGCGCGTTGAGGATCACGGCGACGTCGATGCCCTCCTGCACCAGCGCCCCCACCGCCGGCGGCAGCCACCCGAAGGCGGCGACGCCCATCGCGGCCAGCGACAAGGCCATGCCGACGACGGCGCTCTGCACCGCGATGCGCCGCGACCAGCGGGCGATGTCCATCGCGTCGGCGAGCCGCTCCAGCCGGTCGGTGGTCAACACGATGCCGGCGGCCTCCGAGGACGCGGTCGCGCCGCGGGCGCCCATCGCCACGCCGACGGTGGCCGCGGCCAAGGCGGGCGCGTCGTTGACGCCATCGCCGACCATCACAGTCACCGCGCGGTCACACTCGGCGCGCACGGCGGCCACCTTGTCGGCCGGGGTCTGCTCCGCGTACACCTCGTCCAGACCCAGCACGGCGGCGACCTCGCGGGCGGGCTCGGCGCGATCCCCGGTCAGCATCACCAATCGGTTCAGCCCGGCCTCGCGGAGCCGGCGCAGGGTCCGCGGCGCGTGGCGGCGCAGCGGGTCACGCAGCAACACGGCGCCGACGGGTCGCTCGTCGACGCACACCCACGCGATCGCGGCCCCGTCCAGCAGGGCGCGATTCACCACCGCCCGCGCCCATTCCGCGTGCGCGGCGCCCTGCGTGAGCTTGCCGACGTGTACCCGCCGGCCGTCCAGGGTGGCGGTGACGCCCTGGCCGGGTTCCTCCACCACGGCGGTGGGCAGCGAGAGCTCCAGGTCGCGGGCCCGCGCCGCGGTGACGATCGCCTCGGCCAGCACGTGCGGGGACATCTGATCCACCGAGGCCGCCACCCGCAGTATCTCGATCGCGTCGCGTCCGGGCGCGGCGGCGACGTCGATGACGGCGGGGCGCCCCATGGTCAGGGTGCCGGTCTTGTCCATCACCAAAGTGGTTGCGTGCCCGAGGTTTTCCAGAGCGCCCCCGCTGCGGATCACCACACCACGCCGTGACGCCCGCGACAACCCGGACACGATCGCGACGGGCGCGGCGAGCAGCAGCGGGCACGGCGTCGCCACCACCAGCACCGCGACCGCCCGCACGGGCGACCCGCTGGCCAGCCAGGCCGCCCCGGCCACCACCAGGGTCAATGGCAGGAACCAGGCCGCGTACCGGTCGGCGAGCCGAACCAGCGGCGCGTTCTGGGCCCCGGCCTCCGCGGCCAGGCGGACGATCTGCGCGTAGGTGCTGTCGTCGGCGGTGGCCGTGGCCCGCATCTCGAAGGCGCTGCCCGCGTTGACCACGCCGCTGCGCACCGGCTCACCGTCGGCCCGCTCCACCTGCAGCGGTTCGCCGGTCAGGACCGATTCGTCCAGCACCGCCACCGCGCCGGCGATGCGCCCGTCGACGGGCACCACCTCGCCCGGGCCCACTACCAGCAGGTCGTCGATCGCCACGTCCGCGAGCGCGATGACGTCCACCGCCGATCCCACCCGGCGGCGGGCGAACCTCGGCGCGTGTTCGAGCAGCGCCCGCAGGTCGTGGGACGCGCGGCGCTCGGCGGCGGCCTCCAGCGCCCGCCCGCCGGCCAGCATCACCGCGATCAACGCGCCCGCGAGGTACTCGCCGACCAGCAGCGTGCCGACCAACGACAACACCGCGATCAGGTCGACCCCGAACCGGCCCCGGCGCAGCGCCGCCAGCACCCACACCACCGCGGGGACCACCGCCACCACCGTGCCGGCGATCCAGCAGCCGTCGGCGACCCGCGGCGCCCCCGCCAGCCAGGCGATCCCCCCGGCCGCCAACGCGACGACGGTAGCCGCGGCCAGCACCGGCTCCACCCAGCGGCCCAGCCGCTCACGTGTCACAGCGCCCATGGGTGCCAGCCTGATCCCATGCCCCCGCGACGGCTAGGGCCGGATGGACGCGGATTGAGGACTCAGGTCACTAGAAAGGTCCGCCACCGGCTGGCGAGCATGGTGGACGTGACTGACATTTCTCCGACGGGGTCCCTCCCGATCGCCACCATCACCGGCGACCCCGTGGCACGCGTACCCATCAACGCCACGATCGCCGACGTCGCCAGGGCCATGGTGACCTGCGACGTGGGCGCGATCGTGATCGGCGACGACCCGCGGCCGGCCGCGTTGGTCAGCGAGCGCGACATCGTGCGGGCGGTGGCCGCGGGGCGAAATCCCGCCACCACCCCGGTCTCCGAGGTGGCCAGCACGAAACTGGTGTGGTGCGACGCCGAGGCCTCGGTGGACCAGGTCGCCGCCCGAATGATGGACCGCTACATCCGCCACGTGCTGGTGGAGCGCGACGGCGCGCTGGTCGGCATCGTCTCGGCCCGCGACGTGCTGGGTGTCTACACGAATTTCGATTCTTGAGGCCGCGCGCGGTCGCCGCGTTGGTCGGCGGTGGCCTGGCCGGGCTGACGGGGTGGGATCTGCTGCAGCGGCGGCACACGATCCTGCGCAACTACCCGATCATCGGGCACCTGCGGTTCCTCCTGGAGGCGGTCGGCCCCGAGCTGCGCCAGTACATCGTCACCGACAACGACGCCGAGCGGCCGTTCAGCCGCGACCAGCGGCGCTGGGTGTACACGTCGTCGAAGCTGGCCAACCGGTACTTCGGCTTCGGCACCGACAACGACCTGGAACGGGTGCACAACTATCCGATCATCAAGCACGCGGCGTTTCCCGTCGCGGCACCGGCGGACGCGCCCGAGCACCCGGACCCCGCCGTTCCGTTGCCGGCGGCGAAGGTGCTCGGCGGCGCGCGGGGCCGCGCCAAGGCCTTCCGTCCGTCGTCGGTGGTCAACGTCTCCGGGATGAGCTTCGGCGCGCTCGGCGGCGCGGCCATCACCGCCCTGAACAAGGGGGCGGCGCTGGCCGGCGCCCTGCACACCACCGGCGAGGGCGGGGTGTCGCCGTATCACCTGAACGGCGGTGACCTGGTCTGGCAGGTCGGCACCGGCTACTTCGGCTGCCGCGACGACGACGGCCGGTTCAGCCTGCCCCGGCTGGTCGACCGGGTCGCGGCCACGCCGGCGATCCGGGCCATCGAGATCAAGCTCAGCCAGGGCGCCAAGCCCGGCCTCGGCGGCGTGCTGCCCGGCGCCAAGGTCACCCCCGAGATCGCCGCCATCCGCGGGGTGCCGGCCGGGGTGGACTGCAAGAGCCCGGCCGGCCACTCCGCGTTCCGCGACGTCGACGGGCTGCTGGAGCTGGTGGAGACCATCGCCGCCGCGACCGGGCTGCCGGTGGGCATCAAGTCGGCGGTGGGGGAAGAGCGGTTCTGGTGCGAGCTGGCCGCGCGCATGGCCCGGACCGGCACCGGCGTCGACTTCGTCACCGTCGACGGCGGCGAGGGCGGCACCGGCGCCGCCCCGCTGGTCTTCACCGACCACGTCGCCCTGCCGTTCAAGTGGGCGCTCCCTCGGGTCTACCGTGCCTTCGCCGAGCACGGCCTGCACCACGACGTGGTGTTCGTCGGGTCGGGCAAGCTGGGCATCCCGGAGAACGCGCTGCTGGCGCTGGCCACCGGCTGCGACATGGTCAGCGTCGGGCGCACCGCGATGTTCGCCATCGGCTGCATACAGGCCCAGCGCTGCCACACCGGCCGCTGCCCCTCGGGTGTTGCCACCCAGTCGCCGTGGCTGCAGCACGGCCTCGACCCGGATCTGAAGTCGGTGCGCTGCGCCAACTACCTGGCCACCCTGCGTTTCGAACTGGCCCAGCTGGCCCGCACCTGCGGCTACGTCCATCCGGCGCTGGTGCCGCTGGAGGCCATCGAACTGCTCGACATCGACATGAAGACGGTGCAGGTCAACGAGTTGCTGGGCTACCAGCCCGACTGGGGTTTGCCCGGGCCGGCCGACATCGAGGCGATCACGACCCTGATGACCGCAGGATGAATTTGCGGATTTCGCTCACCCACAGGACGGTGCTGGCCATCCCGATGCACACCAGCCACTGGCTCGCCGACAACGGCGTGGTGGTGAAGGCGGTGTTGAGGGCGGGCAGCTGAACGACGGCCACCTGCAGCAGCGCCGACAACCCGATCGCCGCCCACAACCACCCGTTGGCGAAGAACCCGCGAAACGCGGTCGTCGTCTCCGAGCGGGCGTTGATGGTGTTGACCAGCTGCGCGATCACCAGCACGGTGAAGCCCGCGGTGCGGGCGGTGTCCACGGAGGACGGCAGGGGACCGTCTGGCGCGTAGAGGTGCATCGTGAACAGCGTGGCGGCGGCCACGGCCGCGCCGATCACGACGATGTTGTTCCACATCCGCGCGTCGATGACCCGGTCCGACGCCGAGCGCGGCGGCCGGCTCATCAGCTCCTCGGTCTGCGGGTCCACGCCCAGCGCCAGGGCCGGCGCGCCGTCGGTCAGCAGATTGATCCAGAGGATCTGCGTGGCCAGCAGCGGCAGCGCGATGGAGTGGTCCCGCGCCAGGCCGACCGCCCCGGCCAGCACCACGCCGAAGAAGACGGTGAAGATCTCGCCCATGTTGGAGGAGAGCAGGTAGCGCAGCGTCTTCTTGATGTTCGAGAAGATGCCCCGGCCCTCCCGAATGGCGTGGACGATGGTCGCGAAGTTGTCGTCGGCGAGGATCATGTTCGCCGCCTCCCTGGCGACGTCGGTGCCGCTGCGGCCCATGGCGATGCCGATGTCGGCCGATTTCAGGGCGGGCGCGTCGTTGATCCCCTCCCCGGTCACGGCGACGATCTCGTGGTCGGCTTGCAGGGCGTCGATGATGCGCTGCTTCTCGGCCGGATCGACCTGGGTGAACTGCGAGTGCAGGCGCACGGTTTCCCGCAGCTGCTCGTCGTCCAGGGTGGCCAGTTGAGCGCCGGACACGGCCGCCTCCCTGTCCTCGATGCCCAGCTTGCGGGCGACGCGCGCCGCCACCCGGGGGTGGTCGCCGGTGATCATCACGACCCTCACCCCCGCCCGGCGCGCCTCGGCGATCGCCGCCGCGGCCTCCGGTCGCGGCGGATCGGTGATGCCCACCATGCCCAGGTAGACCAGGTTTCCGTCCGACTGGTAGGCGACCGCCACCGCGTGCAGGGCGTCCAGCGCGAGCCGCTCGGCCTCGCCCCGGATCGTGGCCCTGGCCGACTCGTCGAGCGGGGCGAGCCGCCGGCCGGCCTGCAGGTACGTGCAGCGGTCGAGCAGCCCGTCGGGGTCGCCCGTCGTCACGCGCGCCGGGGCCGGGCGCGAGCCGTCGTCGAGCTTGCGGTGCGCCACCAGGAAGGCCGCGTCGACGGGATCGCCCTGGACCGTCCACCGGCCGTCCTCCTCGCGCAGGGTGGCCGCGCCGGCGGCGGCACCCCCGTCGAGCACCAGCGCGACCTGCCGCCACAGGTCGTCGCCCTCGGGCAGTGCGACCCCGTCGCGCTCCAGGCGACCCTCGGGCCGGTATCCGGCGCCGGTGACCTTCACCTCGCCCAGGGGCGTGACGACCCGCACGATCGTCAGCTCCCCGGTCGTCAGGGTGCCGGTCTTGCCCGAACACACCACCGATGCCGAGCCCAGGGTCTCGGCGGACGACAGCTCCTTGACGACGGCGTTCCGGCCGGCCATCCGCCGCATCCCCAGCGCGAGCACCACCGACATGATGGCGGGCAGGCCTTCCGGAACGGCCGCCACGGCCAGCGAGACACCCAGCAGCACCGCCGTCACCACGTCGTGGGCGCCGTGGATGCCGAAGACCAGGAGAATGGTCGCGATCACCACGACGGCGATCACCAGCACCGCGATGCCCAGCAGCCTGCTGGCCCGCGCCACCTCGCGCTGCAGCGGCGTCGCCTCGTGGTCGACGGTCCGCACCAGCCCGGCGATCTGACCGGTCTGGGTCGCCATCCCCGTCGCGGTCACCACCGCCCGCCCGACGCCCTTGGCGATCGCGGTGCCCTTGAACACCATGTCGGCCCTGTCGTCCCGATCCGCCGAGTCGGGCAGCGTCTGGGCGGCTTTGGGCACGGGTTCACTCAGGCCGGTCAGCGCGGCCTCGGACACCTCGAGGCCCGCGGCCCACAGCAGCCTCGCGTCCGCCGCCACCGCGTCGCCCTCGGCGAGCAGCAGGACGTCGCCGGGCACCAATTCGCCTGCGGGGACGGTGCGCCGCGCCCCGTCCCGGACCACCGTCGCCGACGTCGCCGCCATCCGCGCCAGCGCGCCGACCGCGCGCTCCGCGCGGGCCTCCTGCGCGTAACCCAGCAGCGCGTTGAGCACGAGGATGACCGCGATCACCACGGCGTCGACGGGCCAGCCGCCGGCCCCCTCGACGGCCCAGACCGCGAGCGAGGCGATCAGCGCGGCGAGCAGCAGGTAGATCAGCGGGCTGCGAAACTGCGCCAGCAGCTTTCGCCACGCCGGCGCCGGCGAGACGCTCTCGATGTCGTTGGCGCCCACCACCGTGAGCCGGCGGGCGGCCTCCGCCCCGGTCAAGCCGAATTCGGCGTCGCTGCACAGCTTTTCGACGACGGCCGGGCCGTCGAGGAAGGCGGGGTCGGGGTGTGTGCCGGGGGCCGAAGCCGTGACCTCCAGCCAGTCCCGCGGCTGGATGCCCATCCGGTCGCTACTTTGCGATGCAGCCAGCGGTTCGGCTTACGCCGTCAACGATGGTCGCCGATGGTCGTGCGGCCGCGATTCCAGCATGCGGTTGCGCACGATGTGTTCGACCAGGATCGGCACGAAGGTCTGCACCGGCGCGTCGACGAACTGACTCGCCGCCTCCTCGCTCCAGCGCTTGATCTGGGCGGTCCGGCGCTCGTCGCCCAGGCCTTCGTGACGGGCCAGCTTGTCGGCGACGTCGGCCACCGATCGGGCCACCGTCGAGCGGCTGGCCGGGGCGGCCTCGGCGTCGCCGGGTTTCCCCGCGCGCTCGAGCGCTTGCCGGGCCGCCTCCTCGCCGGTGTCCGGACGGATCACCTGCAGCGTGACGTGGCGGCCGTTCTCGCCGATCAGGATGACACTGGTCGGCTCGTCGCTGGTGAAGCCGAGCAGTTCGACGGTGTGCCCGGCGACCTCGACCAGGGCCGGCGTCTCGTCCCAGCCGTTGCGGCGGTAGCCCACCATCACGATCCGGCCCATCCGCTCGGACAACGCCGTCAGCAACTTCGGCAGCTCGTCGACCAAGTTGGTCGACTGTGGCCACCAGGCGCCGTCGATGTGCTCCGATACCGACCGATAAGGCTTGAGCCGCAACCGATTGTCGCGCTCCATCTCAACCACCTGCTCGCTTACCTTTTCGAGTTAGCCGTCGTACCGCAAACGGTACGGCCGGCGTGACCGGCCCGCGACCCGGAGAAGTGACCGCGGGGTTTACCAGACATGAACAACAAGTGCCGCCAACCGGTTTCGACCGCGACATCAGTCGCCGACCATCCGGCGCTGCACGCTCTGGGACGCGCGCAGCAGCAAGTCGGGGGCGACCGCCGACAGCGAGCTGGCCGCGGCCGCGGCCAGCAGGCCCTGACCCCAGGCCAGCGGATCCACGGGCGTGCAGCCGAACACCTGGCTGAGCCCCGGGGTGCTGACCACGAGAACGAGCGCGCCCAGCGAGCCGACGGACGTCAGCACCACCAGCGGGGCGCGCGAGTCGACCAGCGTCTGGGTGAGCTGCGCGCCCACCAGCGCGATCAGCGCAACGGTCGCCGCGCGGCGCGGCGGGCCGGTCACGCTGGCCATCGCCCAGCCCGCCGTCGCGCCGATTGTGGTTGCCGCGCCGCGGATTCCGATCGCCCGCCACATGGCCGCCTCGTCGCGGCTGACCTCGTCGGTGGCCGCCTGCGGGCTGACGGCCAGCGCCGCGGCGGGCAGCGCGTCGGTCAGCATGTTGACCAACAGCATCTGCCGGGCGTTGAGCACCGACCGCCCGGTGAGGACGGTGGTGATCAGGGCGAAGCACACCTCGCCGAGGTTGCCGCCCAACAGCATCGACACCGCAGATTGCACGCGCCGCCACAACTGCTGGCCCTCGTCCAGGGCGTCGATCAGCGCCTCGATCCGCTCGTCGAGCAGCACCACGTCGGCCGCCGTGCGGGCCGCATCGCTGCCGCGGGCCGCCACGCCGATGCCCACGCTGGCCGCCCGGATCGCGGCGGCGTCGTTGACGCCGTCGCCGACCATGGCGGTGACCAGACCGGACCGCTCCAGGGTCTGGACCACGTCGATCTTGTGTTCCGGCGTCATCCGCGCGAACACCACCCCCGACGACGCGGCCGCGGCCCGCCCGTCGGCGGACAGGGCTTCCCAATCGCTGCCGGTGATCACCTGATCGGGGGTGACGTCGAGCCCCATTTCCTGGGCGATCGCCGCGGCGGTTGCCGGGTGGTCACCGGTGATCAGCCGGACGCCGATCTCACGCGCGGCGAGTTCCTTGAGCACCGCGTGCGCCGCGGGCCGGGGCGTGTCGGCGAGCCCGAGCAGGCCGATCGGGGTGAGGCTGCCGGTGCACAGGGTCTCGAGGTAATCCGGATCCGTTGCGGCGGTTGAGGCTTCCTGCTGGCTCAGTGTCCGCTCGGCCACGGCCAGCACCCGTAGCCCGCCCGCCGCCATCTCGTCGATCTGCCTGGTCAAGGAGTGGTCGTGCTGCAGCAACGCCGAGGAGAGCACCTCGGGCGAGCCCTTGATGGTCAGCCGGGTGCCGACCAGTGCGGCGGCGAACGGGCGGCCGGACTGGAACGGCAGGAACGCGTCGCGGGTCAGCCGTTGCGGCGTGGAGCCGTCACCGCGGAGGGCCGGGTCGGCGGCGGCACGGTGGATGGCGTCGTCGGTGGCGTGATCGACCCGGTGGCTGTGCCGGGCATAGCTGGTGCCCAGCGCCGCGTCCAGCACCGCGCCGGCGGCGTAGCCCGGCAGCGGGCGCACCTCCTTGACCTTGAGCCGGTTTTCGCTGAGCGTCCCGGTCTTGTCGAAGCACACCACGTTCAGCCGGGCCAACGCCTCCACCGAGTGGGGGTTGCGGATCAGCACCGATTCGCCGGTGAGCCGGCGGGCGGCCGCCAGCTGGGCCAGGGTCGCCACCAGGGGCAGGCCCTCAGGGATGGCGGCGACGACCAGCGTGACCGCGCTGGACACCGCCTCGCGCAGCCCGGTGCCGCGGGCCACGCTGAGCAACCCGACCAGGCCGCCGCTGGCCACGCTGAACGGCAGGGCCCGACGGGTGATGTGCCGCAGCTGCCGCTGCAGCCCGATCTCTTGCAGCTTCCTCGGCGCCATCGCCAGCGCCCTGCGCATCTCCGACCGCGATCCCACGGCGGTGACCACGGCCACCGCCGTGCCCGCGACCACCGTGGTGCCGGCGTAGAGCATGCAGGTCCGTTCGGCCAGCGGCGCGCCGGGCGTGGGCTCGGTCTGCTTGGACACCGGCAGCGATTCGCCGGTCAGCGTCGACTCGTCGACCTCCACGTTCGAGGCGTGCAACAGCCGGGCGTCCGCGGGGACCACCTCGTCGGCGTGCACTTCGATGATGTCGCCCGGCCGCAGCCGCTTGGTCGGCACCTTCTCGCGGCGCTGCGCGTCCAGCGCGCCGACCCGGCGTCGCGCCGGCGGATCCTGCACGGCCAGTAGGCGATTCAGCGTGCGCTCGGCGTGCAGCTGCTGCTCGGCCGACAGGGCGGCGTTGACCAGCAGCACGCTGCCGACCAGGACGGCGTCCAGCGGGGAACCGAGCAGGGCGCTGGCCGCCGCGCCGGTGGCCAGCAGCGGCGTGATCGGGTCCGCCAGGTCACCGCGCATCTCCTCGGCGAAGTCGCGGATGTTGTTCCAGGACGCCGCGGTCGCGTCGTGCAGGACGCGAAGCGGGGGCACCCGCTGCCACCGCGCGGGAATCTCCTCGCGGTCCTCGTCGACCGGGCGGGGCAGTAGCCGCTGCACCTCGGTGACCGGCAACGCGTGCCAGTCGTGGGCGGTTTCGGGTTCGGGCAGCGGGTCCCGCAGGGTCTTCACGGCCGCCCGGTAGCCGAACCACAGGCTGGCGACCATGCCGACATTGACCGACGCCGAACTGCGGCCTGGCACACCGGGAATCAGCATCAGCGCGCCGATCGCGGAGGCCGAGGCCGACAACCGGACCGCGCCCTCGGTGGCGGCGCGCGCGGCGGGCAGCGCGTGCAACATGCGCCAGGCGCCGGCCAGGTCCTTCGCGACCACGTCGGCGGCCCAGGGCGCGGGATGCCCGGGCCGCAGCACCCCGATGGTCACGTCGGACCGGTGCGCCCCCCGCATGCCCGAGGTGGTCAGCAGCGCCACGGTGTGCCCGGCGGCCTTCAGTTCGGCGACGGCCGCCGCAACCGCGTGGTCGATCGATCCGTCCGCGGGGTAGAGCTGATCGAAACCCTGTGCCAGGGAACGCAATCCGTCGTCGTCGAGGGAATAGACCCGCGGCTGGGAGCGCCGCGCCTCGGTGAGCACCGCCGCCGCGAACGGATCGCGGACCGGGCTGATCAGGGCCTGGCCGACGTCGCCGGCTCCCGGAATGTCGGCCAGCTGATGCCATCCCGGCTTCATGCCGTCGCTGTCGAGCGTGGCCAGGACCGCCGCCCAAGCGTGTGCGCGTGCCGAATTCTCCACGCCCAGAACGCGACTGACCGTGAGCTCGTCGGTGTACAGGGCTCGAGGGTCGACCATGATCGCGTCAATCCGGTCGAGGGACCGCAACACGCCCGGACGCAGCACCAGCGCGTCGTGGCGGCTGGTCAGGCCGAGGTTCATCGTGCAGCCGAACGCTTCCCGCACGGTCCGCAACGGTTTGGGGACCGCGGCAAGCGCGGCGGCGCCCGCCGCGTCGGGGTTGCGGGTGAGCAGGCCGACCGCGGCGGCGGCGCCGATGCCGGCCAGTCCGGCGCGGTTGGCGTAGCGTTCCGCGGGCCCGTCGGGCGGCGACGGGTTGCCGACGGGGGTCGCGGCCGCGTCGTCGGGCACCGGTTGGCCGGCCAACTCGGGTTCGTGTCGACTCCACGCCAGCCTGCCGTTCCACGCCTCGGCGGCCAGCATGGTGCGGGTGGCGGCCTCGGCGGCCGCCGCCGTCGGCGACAGCGTGAGCGCCGCGGTGGTGGCGTTGACGATGCCGAACAGCACGTCGGTGCCCTCGGGCCCCAGGCGCCGCTCCAACTCGCGGCGCAGCCGCGGCAGATGGTCGGCCACCGTCGGCGGCACGGCCACCAGGTCGGGCAGCCGGGGCAGCCGCAGCAGGCTGCCCGTCAGGGACAGGCCGAAGCCGACCGAGGCGGCCGTCGCCGCCACCATCCGGCCCATCAGCAGCGCGTCGTCGCCCGGCAGGCTGGCCGGGTTCGCCCGCGCGGCGCGAGCTCGGCGGGGCCGTTCCGCGCCGGCGACGGCCCGGCACAGCTCGGCCGTCGAGGGACCGTCGTCCGCCACGGTCACCACCAGGCGCGCCAGGGCGGGGTTGAGGTGGGCCCGCTCGACGCCGGGCAGCGCCCGGACCGCCGCCAGGACCGCCGCCGCGATGTCCGCGGCGCGCTCACCCTCCAGCCCGCGCACCTCGATCCAGCGCCTCGGTCCGTTGGCGCTGACGCGCCGGGCGCGCGGCCCGCCCGCCGCCTCCAGCACCGCACCCGCCGCGGCGCGGGTGAGCCCCGGGACATCCGGCGTCGCGCGCACCAGCGACCTGCCCATGCTCGTCGCGACGTTGCCGCCCAACAAGGCGGCGCCGGCGGCGATCTCGGCGCTGAGGGCGGCGACGCGCAACGGCGCCGTCAGCAGTCCCAGTCCAGGGAGGCCGCGTCGTGTGCTCACCGTGTTCTCTCGGCTCGGATGGATGGTCCTCGATATGGTGACAGCGGCAGGTTAACCGGCGGTGGCGCGGGCGGGAGGAGTCATTCAGGCTCTTTTCGGGTGCCTTTCGTCCCTTGCGAAAAGCGCTCGCATTGGCCACCGTTGCGCTATGCGAACCGCTTACCACCACCAGCTCGAAGAGTTGAGCGTCCAGCTCGGCGAGATGTGCGGCCTGGCCAACGAAGCCATGAGGCGCGCTACCAGGGCATTGTTGGAGGCGGACTTGGACGCCGCCGAACGGGTCATCCGCGAGCACGACCAAATGGTGGTGATGCGGGGCCGCGCGGAGCGAGAAGCGTTCGCGTTACTGGCACTACAACAACCGGTTGCCGGAGAGTTACGGGCGATCTTCAGCGCCGTCCAGATCATCGCCGACATCGAACGGATGGACGCGCTGGCGGTGCACGTCGCCAAGATCGCCCGGCGTGAACACCCGAATCGGGCACTGCCCGACAAAGTCCGCGCGTGTTTCGCCGAGATGGCCGAGGTGGCAATCGCGTTGGGCGACAACGCGAAACAAGTATTGATATCCCACGATCCGGAACAGGCCGCGCGGCTTCGCGAACAAGACGACGCGATGGACGAGCTCTACCGGCAGCTGTTCAGCGTGCTGCTGGACCAGAACTGGACGGACAACATCCCCGCCGCCGTGGACGCCGCGCTGCTGGGCCGCTTCTACGAACGCTTCGCCGACCATGCCGTGGAAGTCGGGCGCCGCGTCATCTTCATGGTCAGCGGCGACCTGCCCGAGCAAGACGAGATCTCCACCTACTGACACGGCGGCGGCTGGGCCGGGCTGAGAAGATAGCGTCGTGCAGGGCAACATCCAGGGCCGCGTGTGGCGCCACGGTAAGCCACAGGACGACTTCACCTTTGACGACATCTCGGAGTACCTCCGCGAACCCGACACCCTGGTGTGGGTGGACCTGTGCGCCCCCGACCACGACGCGCTGTGTGACCTGGCCGCCGAACTCGGCCTCAACACCTGGGCCGTCGAAGACGCCGTCGCGGCCGCCGAGCGGGTCAAGGCCACCGCCTACGAGACGCACACCTTCTTCACGGTCTATGCGGTCGAGGTGGCGGCGGAGGCCGCCGACGAGCCGGGGCGAATGCTGTCCATGCACCGGATTTCGGCGTTTGTGCTGCCCCGCGGCCTGATCACCGTGCGCCTGACGCCGGACTTCGACATCGCCGCGGTCACCCGGCGATGGGAGGAGATCGGCGCCCAGCAGTACGGGGTGGGCGCGCTGGTGCACGGCCTGCTCGACGTCGTGGTGGACAGTCATTTCGCGGCGGTGGAGGCCCTGGACGACTGCGTCGAATCCATCGAGGACGAGCTGTTCGACGGCAGGCCGCGCCAGGCCAGCTTTCAGCGCCGGACATTCCAGATGCGCCGCGACCTGGTGGGGCTGCGGCGGGTGGCGCTCCCGATGCGGGAGGTGGTCAACTCGATCCAGCACCACCGGCACGAGGTGGGGACCGCCCCGGAACTGGACCCGCTGTACGCCGACCTGTACGACCACGTGCTCCGCGTGTCGGAATGGACGGAATCGTTGCGGGACATGGTCACAACGATTTTCGAGACCAACCTGTCGCTGCAGGACGCGCGGCTGAACACCATCATGAAGAAGCTGACCGGATGGGCGGCCATCATCGCGGTGCCGACGGCCATCACGGGGTTCTACGGCCAGAACGTGCCGTACCCGGGATTCGGTCACCTCGCCGGGTTCATCGCCAGCACCAGCCTGATATTCGTTCTGATGGGCGTGATCTACCTGATGTTCAAACGCAGGGATTGGCTATGACGACAGAGGTGTTACCGGGTCCCGCGGCCCCGACCACGACGTCGGTCGCGGCGGCCCCGGTCGACGAGGTGCTGCGCTCACTGGACAGCTCGGCGGCGGGACTGTCGAGCGCGGAAGCCGCTGCCCGGCTGACGCGGTACGGCCCCAACGCGGTGCGGACCCATCGCGTCAATCCCCTTGCGGTGCTTGGCCGTCAGCTGCGCAACGCGGTTCTCATCCTGCTGGCCGGCACCGCGGTCGTCTCGTACTTCCTGGGCGACAGCATGCAGGCGGTCATCATCGGCATCATCCTGGTCGCCAGCATCGGCCTGGGTTTCATCAACGAGTACCGCGCCGAGCGGGCGGCCGCAGACCTGCACGCGAGCGTGCACCACAACGCCGTGGTGCGCCGCGACGGGGAGTTCGTCACGCTCGCCGTCACCGCGCTGGTACCGGGCGACGTGATCCGGCTGGCGCTGGGGGAGGCGGTGCCGGCCGACGTCCGGCTGATCGAGGTCAGCGGTTTGGAATGCAACGAGAGCATTCTGACCGGGGAGTCGACCGGCTCCGAGAAGTCGCCCGAGCCCGTGCCCCCCGGAACCGACCTGGCCGACGCGGCCGACCTGGCGTTCATGGGCACCATCGTCAGCGCCGGCGAGGGCACCGGGGTGGTGTACGCCACCGGGAGGAACGCCGAATTCGGCCGCATCGCAGCGGGTTTGGACGAGCGTCAGCCGGAAACCGGCTTCCAGGTGGGCCTGCGCCGGTTCTCCTATCTGCTGCTGCAGGTGGCCGTTGCGCTGATGGTGGTCATCTTGATCAGCAACCTGCTGTTGGCGAAGCCGATCATCGACTCGGTGCTGTTCTCGCTGGCGATCGCCGTCGGCATCACGCCGCAGCTGCTGCCCGCCGTCGTCAGCACCGGCCTGGCCACCGGGTCGCGGCAACTGGCCAAGGCCAAGGTGCTCGTCAAGCGGCTGGTGTGCATCGAGGACCTCGGCGACATCGACATCCTGATCACCGACAAGACCGGAACCCTGACGGAAGGCCGGCTGCGGATGGTCGAATCCGTCGACCCCGCCGGTGCGCACAGCGACCCGGTCCGCCGGCTGGGGCTGCTGGCCACCGATGTGGACCCAAAAACCGGTGGCGCCAGCGCCAATCCGCTCGACGCCGCGCTTTGGGAGTCGCCGCAGGCGCACGACTTGGTGGCTGGCGCCGGGCGGGTTGCGTTGCTGCCGTTCGACCACGAACGCCGGGCGACGTCGGTGCTGGTCGACGACGGCGGAACCCGGCTGCTGGTGGTCAAGGGCGCGCCCGAGCAGGTGCTGGCCCAATGCCGGGGCACCGCGGCGGCGGCAGAGGAAACCCTCGCGGCGTTGTTCGCCGCCGGGCGCAGGGTGGTGGCCGTGGCCGCCAAACCGGCGCCGGGTTTGACCGCGATCACCCGCGCGGACGAGTGCGACCTGTCGCTCGCGGGCTTCCTGGTCTTCGCCGATGAGCCCAAATCCGCCGCGCGGCAATCACTCTCGAAACTGGCCGACCTGGGTATCGAGCTGAAGATCGCCACCGGGGACAACCCCCGTGTCGCCGAAAAGGTCTGCGGCGACTTGGGTCTGGCGTCCAAGGGCACCATCACCGGCGCACAACTGGACGCGCTGGACGACGACGCGTTCGCCGGTGTCGCGCAGGACCACACCATCTTCGCGCGCATCTCCCCGGAGCAGAAGGCGCGGCTGATCACCGCGCTGCGCCGCAAGGGGCGGTCGGTCGGCTTCCTGGGCGACGGCGTCAACGACGCGCTGGCCCTGCACGCCGCCGACGTCGGGATCTCCGTCGACAGCGCCACCGACGTGGCCAAGGACGCGGCCGATGTGGTGTTGCTGGAAAAGGATCTCGGGGTGCTGGCCACCGGGGTGGCCGAGGGCCGGCGCATCTTCGCCAACACCATCAAATACGTGCTGATGGGCACGTCGAGCAATTTCGGAAACATGTTCAGCGCGGCGGCCGCGTCGGCGCTGTTGCCGTTCCTGCCGATGCTGCCCAGCCAGATCCTGCTGAACAACCTGCTCTACGACACCTCGCAGCTGGCGATCCCTTCCGACCGGGTCGACGCCGCGCAACTGCAGGCGCCGTCGCACTGGAACGTCGCGTTCATCCGCCGGTTCATGTTGATCTTCGGCCCGATCAGTTCGCTGTTCGACTTCCTGACGTTCGGCCTGATGCTGGGCGTGCTGCACGCCGGCGCGGTCGAGTTCCGCACCGGCTGGTTCGTGGAATCGCTCGCGACGCAGACGCTGATCATCTTCGTGATCCGCACCCGCATGGTGCCGTTCTTCCGCAGCCGGCCCAGCGCGCTGCTGGCCGTCACCAGCATCACCGTGGTCGCCGTCGGCGCCGGGCTGACGATTTCACCGCTGGCGCGGACCCTGGGCTTCACGCCGCTGCCGTGGCAGTTCTTCGCCGTGCTGGGGATGTTCGTGATCTGTTATCTGGTGCTGGTGGAGCTGGCCAAGATGCTTTTCTACAGCGAGCCGATTCACCTTGTCGGACAACCGCATCGCACCCGGGGCAGCGCGTATCGCATCCGCAGGCGCGCCGCGCGCTACCACCATTACGCCGTGCGGCGGACGCGGAGAACGAACTGAACCTCAGACCTCAGTGATGGATCTGCACCGTGGGCTGGTCCGCAAGGCCGTGCTGGATGCCCCGGTTGATCTTGTCCGTAAGGGCGGCGCTGTCGGTGGGCGACGTCTCCTCGCAACTGCAGCTGAGTGTGTTGAAGGGGCTGGGGTCGGCGTTGGCGGCGGCTGCCGTCCATCCCGCAGCCCCGAGCGTGAGTGCAACGCCGACCAAAAGTCTAGGAATCATTTGGCCTTCGAGTTCTCAGGAATTGTTTCCGAATTAAAATTTTACCGGCGCGTTTGTCACGAGCCTGTCAACTGGCTGTTAACTTTCAGGCCTGGGCGCCGTACTTCGGGCAGTACGCCCGGATGCTCACGCCCACGAAGTAGCCGGCGTGGTAGCCGTCGAGGTGGCTGTTGGTCATGACGTCGTTTGCCACCTGTTGCGGCGCTTCACCGGAGTCGAGTTGCTGGCAAACCAGATGCCCGGAACGGATCGCCGTTTCGGGCGATTCGTAGTTGATGCCCTTGGCGGTCAGCGCGGCGAGGAACGCGTCATCGGCGGCGCTGGCGTGGGCGGCCGGGGTCGCGCCGAGCACATCCAGCAGTCCGGCCGCGGGGACCACGCCGGCAGCCATCAGCAACAGCAGAAGGCTGGGGTTGCGTATCTGGGTCCTCGTCATTTCTGATACTCCCGTGACATCGAAGTGCCGTTGCTCGCTGACAGCGGGGGCTGCCCGAATATTCCCACGTTGCGGTGCCGCTTGGTGCAGGATCAATCATATTGCGATCATCGCCACACCCAGAGCACGGTTTGCTCCGCCATTGGCGTTGCCGGGATTCTGACGACATGCCGTACGTGCGTTTGTTGGCTGTGGTGCTGGTCGCGCTGTGCTTGGTGGGCTGTGGCGAGCGGCATGTGTCGGCGGCCAGCGCTCGGGACGCGTCCGGGACGTTCCGGTCCGGCGGCATGGACCGAACCTACCTGTTGCACGTGCCGCCTGGCAGCCCGGTCGGCCTGGTCCTGAGCCTGCACGGCGGCGGTGGCACCGGCAACGGGCAACGGGGACTGACCGGGTTCGACTCCGTCGCCGACGCCCACAACCTGCTGGTGGTCTACCCCGACGGTTACGACAAGAGCTGGGCTGACGGCCGCGGGGCGTCGCCGGCCGATCGCCGGCACATCGACGATGTCGGCTTCCTGGTGGGGCTGGTGGGCAAGCTGCAGAACGACTACGGCATCGCCCCGGGGCACATTTTCGTCACCGGGATGTCTAATGGCGGATTCATGTCCAACCGGCTGGCGTGCGACCGCGCCGACGTGTTTGCCGCCGCCGCGCCCGTCGCGGGCACGCTGGGCGTGGGCGTGGCGTGCAAGCCGTCGCGGCCCGTGTCGGTGTGGGAGGCCCACGGCACCGCCGACCCGCTGGTGCCGTTCAAGGGCGGGGTGGTGCGCGGTCGCGGCGGGGTCAGCCACGCCATCTCCGCCGACAGCATGGTGAGCACGTGGCGGTCCGCCGATCGCTGCCAGGGCGACCCGTCCGTCCAGGCGCTGCCCAACGTGGGGGACGGGACCGTCGTGCGCCGCTTCGACTCCACGGCCTGCGCGGCGTCGACCGAGGTGATCTTCTACCAGATCGACAGCGGCGGGCACACGTGGCCCGGCGGCAGGCAATACCTGCCCAAAGCGATCATCGGGCCGACCACCCGCGCGCTCGACGGCTCGGAGGCCATCGCGCAGTTCTTTCTGGCGCACGCGCGGGGCTAGTGGCGATCGCGAGCGCGGTGTGGCCGGGCGCTGCGGGTCGCCACCATGGGGCTCGTGGCGATCGCGAGCGCGGTGTGGCCGGGCGCTGCGGGTCGCCACCATGGGGCTCGTGGCGATCGCGAGCGCGGTGTGGCCGGGCGCTGCGGGTCAGTGCTGGCAGGACGGGCACCAGTAGGTGACCCGGTCCCCGGAGCCGTCGTAGGAGATGGGGGTGCCGCAGCGACGGCAGCCCTGCCCGGCGCGCCCGTACACCCACAGCTGCCGGCCGGACCGGGTGTCGCCGGTGGTGCAGCGGTTCCACCGCAACCGGTTGAGCCACAACATGTCGCGGGCGCGTGAGACCAGCCGGTGCGGGTCGCCCACCGCGCTCACCGGCGCGGTGGGCAGGTGCCCGCTGACGAAACACAATTCGTTGGCATAGACGTTGCCGATCCCGGCCAGGACGCGCTGGTCCAGCAGCGCCTCGGCGAGCGGGCGGTCCGGGTGCGCGGCCAGGTTGGCGGCGGCCACCCCGCCGTCCCAGTCCTCGCCGAGCAGGTCTGGACCCAGGTGCGCGACGGCGTCCTCGTCGCGATCGCGTTCCAGGATCTCCAGCACGCCGAGGTCCACGCCGACGGCGCGGACGGTTCCGGCTTCCAGGACGATGCGCGCCCGGTGGTCGACGCGTAGCGGCCGCTCGCCGACCCGCCAGCTGCCGTCCATCTTCAGGTGCGAGTGGATGCTCGCCCGGCCGACCCGGATGAACAGGTGCTTGCCGCGGCTGAGCACCTCGTCGACCGCCTGCCCGGTGAGGTCGACCGTCGCGTACCGCGGGACGCGGACGTCGCAGCGGGTCAGTGTGCGCCCGGCCAAGTGCTGGCGCAGGACGGCGGCGGTGTGCCAGACGGTGTCTCCCTCGGGCATGGCTAGCGCGGCCTCACCGGAGCCGGAGTCCGCGCGGCGTCCGGGCGAACCCGGCGTCGGCCAGCGCCTCGGCCACCGGGCTCGGCCCGCCCGCTTGTGGCTGCAGCGCCGGCGCCCCGTCGATGCGCTCGACCAGGATCGACGCAACGCGCCGGGAGGCGACCAGGTCGGCCAGCGCCGCAGCCGCCGCCGCGTGGGCCGCGGGGTCGTCGGTGAACGTCAGCAGGGACCGCCCGCCGCGCTCCAGGAACCAGCCCAGGTGGCCGTCGACCAGCACGACGAGCGCGCCGGCCTTGCGGCCCGGCCGGCCCCCCTCGCCGCCCGACGCGGGCCACGGCAGCGCGGCGCCGTAGGGGTTGGCCGGGTCGGCGGCGGCCAGCACGATCGCCCGGTATTCGGGTCGCTCGGGGTCGATGCCGTCGCTGTAACTGCGCAGCCGGTCGACGGTCGACGCGACCGCGAACTGCGCGCCGCCCAACGACTCGACGAAGTAGCCGCGCTGGCATCGGCCGGCCTCCTCGAAGGTGCTCAGCACCTTGTAGAGCATGGCGAACCCGCCGCCGATCCCCTCGGCCGCCACCGCGCCCTTGGTCAGCACGCCATGGCGGCCCAGCAGCAGCTCCGCCTGGTAGTGGGCACGCACCGTGGAATCGGGCTCCGGAGCCGGCAGGGCCGACCACCGGCCGGCGACCGTCGGATCGGCCGGGCGCGATTGCGCGTTCGCGACGCTGTATCGGCTCAGCCGCGGCGGCCGGTGCGACCGGTGCGCGGGTGCCGCGCGTTTTCGGCTGCCCACCCCGCCGAGCACGGCGCGCACCGGCGCGAACGTGTCACCGGTGACCCAGCCCGCCCAGATCAGCTCCCACAGCGCGGCTTTCAGCTCCGAGTCGGGCAACCCGCTTTGGGTGAGCTGGCGAAAGAAGTACGCACCCCCGCCGGCCAGCGTGTCCAGGATCGCGCGGTGCGCGTCGGTGAGGTCGATCTCGGCGGGCCCGGCCAGGGTCAGCGGCGCGGAATCGCTCACGTGCAGCGCGACCCAGCCGTCGCTGGCCGAGATCGACCCGGCGCCCGACCAGGTCACCTCTCCGGTGGCGAGCAGCTCGTCGAGCATCGCGGGGGAGTAGTCGCGCACCCGCGGACCGAGCACCAGCGGCTCGATCGCCGAGGCCGGCATCCGAACCCCGGCCAGCTGGTCGATCACGGACATCAGGCCGTCCAGCCCCGAATTCTGGGCGGGCACCCGGTGCCAGGCCGGCAGGAACCGCCCGTACGCGGCGGTGCTCACCGGCTCCACCTGTGCGCGC
>NZ_LZJB01000100.1:0-15862 GCF_001666895.1 Mycobacterium sp. E3298 | reverse complement strand
CGGCCAGTTCGCGCCGCTGCTGGGAATCGGCTCCGCCGGTGATCCCGTCGCCGCGACCGACCGCAAGCGCGCGGTGCTCGAGGTCAGCTACTTCTCCGGACTGGGTGCGCTGATCGTCTTCGTGGGCGGAGTTGTGCTGGCGCGCACGGCCGTGCGGCTGGCGCGTGACGTCCAGCCCGTCGCGCCGGTGGCCGCCGCCGCGCCGGGCGTCGAACCGTACCGCGAATCGACGTACGAGTCGGCCGAGGTGTCCTCGGGCGCACTGACCAAGCCGCGCACGGCTGCCGACCCGGAGCCCAAGCGCGGGTGGCGTCGCCAGCGCTCGGGCGCGGCGGCGGGTGCCAACGCCGCGTACCTGCGCTGGCCGCATCCTTCGCAGTAACGCGCTCACACAAAGACCGATCGCCGGCCCGAAGCCGGGCTGGCGATCGGTCTTTGCTGCCTTTACAGCAGTCCGAGCAACTGCAGGTCGGTGATGTACTTGACGATGATCGGCGCCGAGACATGCGGGATGTCTTTGTCGGGGCCGACTTTCGCCTCTTGCACCGCGGCGCGGAAGCGGTCGGTCGGTGCCATCGAACCGTTGATCGGCACTGAAGGCTTCTGGTAGTTGTGCAGCAGCGGTAGCAGCGAGTACTGGCGTTGCCGCTCCGGCAGGCCCCGCATCGTCTGCTCGAACCGCCGCAGCCATTCGCCGTAGTCGGCGATGCGCTGGATCCCATAGCCGGCCTCGATCAGCCAGTCGACGTACTCGTCGAGGCCGATGCCGTCGTCGTAGGGGTTCATCACGTGGTACGTCTGGAACCCGTCGCCTCGAGAGACGTCGTCCAGCACCTGCGTGCCCAGCGTGGAGATCGCCGCGGCGATGAACTCCACCGGCAGGCCGTCGTAGTGCGAACGCTGGCGGTTGCCCTCGGCGTCCAGTTCGTAGAACGAACCGGGCGCGACACCGGTGGCGACCAGGCTCAGCATCAGCCGGGTGAACATGTCCGGCAGGTTGAGCTGGCCGGCGTAGGTGGTGTCGGCCAGGATCATGTCGCAGCGGAACACCGCCACCGGCAGGCCACACAGGTCGTGCGCCTCGCGCAGCAGCACCTCGCCGGCCCACTTGCTGGTGCCGTAGCCGTTGGCGTAGTTGTCGTTGATCGCGCGGGTCGCGCTGATCTGCCGGATGTCGGCGTCCTCGACGAACTGGCCGGGCTTGATCTGGTCGCCGACGCCGATCGTGGACACATACGTGTACGGCTTCAGCTTGGTGGTGAGCGCGATCCGGATCAGTTCGGCGGTGCCCAGCGCGTTGGGGCCGAACAGCTCGCTGTACGGCAGCACGTGGTTGACCAGTGCGGCCGGGTCGACGATCAGGTCGACCGTGTCGGCCAGCCGCTGCCAGGTGTGCGGGTCCAGGCCGAGGCTGGCCTCGCCCTTGTCGCCGGCGATGACCTCCAGGTGGTCGGCGGCAAGCTCCCGGTAGTGCGCCAGCAGCTTGGAGTCGCCGCTGTCGAAGGTCTTGTCCAGCCGGCCGCGGGCCTCCGCGTCGGACTTGGCGCGGACCAATGCAATCACCTTGCCGTCGACCATGTCCATGCGCTCGAGCCATTCCAGCGCCAGGTAGCGACCCAGGAAGCCGGTCGCGCCGGTTAGCAGCACCGTCCGCACCTCGCTGGTGGGCTTGGGCAGGCTGGGAGCGGCGGCCAGCGTCTCGGCCTCGAGGAACTTGTCCAGTGTCAGGTCACCGGCGTGCACCTCGGTCGCGTCACGGCCGTGCACGGCGGCGAAGGTGGGCCGCTTGGTGCCCTGGCGCTCGCCCTCGATGTAGTTGGCGATGGCCTGCAGGTCGCTGGCCGGGCTGACGATGACGCCGACGGGGACGTCGATGTCGAAGATCTCGCGCAGCAGGTTCCCGAACGTCAACGCCGACAACGAGTCTCCGCCCAGGTCGGTGAAGTGCGCGTCGGGCGTCAGCTCGCTGCTCGCCGTGCCCAGCATGGCCGCGGCGGCCCGGCTCACGGTCTGCAGCACGGGCGCGTTCGCGCCGTTGCGCCGCAGTTCGGCCAGCTCGTTGGCCTGTCCCTGGGCCAGCTCGGCGTAGAGCTGCTCGAGCCGCTCGCCGTAGTGCTGCTTCAGCTTCGGCCACGCCAGCTTGCGGATCCCGGTCAACAGACCGTTCTCCAGGCTGAACGGCGTGGACTCGATGATGAAGTCGCGCGGCACCTCGTAGGACTGCAGGGCGGCCTGGCGCGCGACGTGCTGCAGCGAGTCGGCGATCTTGGGCTTGAGGCTCTCCTCGTCGCCCGAGGCCAGCGCCTCCTCCGTTGGGACCACGACTGCCAGCAGGTAGGGCTGGGAGCTGTTCCCGTAGACGTAGATCTGGCGCACCAACGGGCTGTTGCCGAACTCGGCCTCCAGCTTGGCCAGGGTCACGAACTCGCCCTGCGCCAGCTTGAGCACGTTGTTGCGGCGGTCGACGTAGACCAGCTTGTCGGGCGCGACCTCGGCGAACACGTCGCCGGTCCGGTAGTAGCCGTCCTCGTCGAACACGTTGGCCGTCGTCTCGGCCCGCTTGTAGTAGCCGGGGAACATGTTCTCGGTCCGCAACAGCAACTCGCCGCGGGGGTACGGCCGGTCGGTACCGAAGTAGCCCAGGTCCGGCACGTCGACGAGCTTGTAGTCGATCACCGGCGGGCGCTGGATCTCGCCGTCGAACAACACCATGCCGGCCTCGGTGGAGCCGTAGCCGTCCATCAGGTGCATCTCGAGCAGCGATTCGACCCAGCTGCGCAGTTCGGGCGAGGTGGGCGCGGAGCCCGTCATCGCGAAGATGTAGCGCCCACCCAACAGGTACTGACGCTGGTCTGCGAGAACTTGCGCCTCGACCGCTGCGCGGTCGCCGCCGTCGGCGAGCCGCCGTTCGACCAGGCGCTGGAATTCGCCGAATAGGGTCTCCCAGATGCGCGGCACGAAGTTCAGCTCGGTCGGCCGCACCAGCTCGAGGTCCTCGAGCAGGGTCGAGAGGTCGCTCTTGGCGGCGAAGTAGGCCGTGCCGCCGTTGCCGAGCGTGCCGTAGAGGATGCCGCGGCCCATGACGTGGCTCATCGGCATGAAGTTCAGGGTGATTGACGCGGCGCTTTCGCCGAACCAGTTCCTGCTGCCCCGGCGCCAGATCTTGGCGACGTTGCTCTGCGGGTACATCGCGCCCTTGGGCGCGCCGGTGCTTCCGGAGGTGTAGACGAGCAGGGCCAGAGGGTCGGATTCCTCGCTGGCCGGGAGCGGCGCGTCCGGCAACGCCTTGCCGCGCTCGAGCACCTCGGCGAGCGTTTCGACCACGACGTCGGTGTCCGCGAGCCGGGTGCGGGCGGTCTCCACCGCCTCCCGCTCGTCGTCGACCTCGGGGTGGTAGTCGAACACCACCAGCTTGGCGGGCCGGTAGCCGCTCAGGATCAGCTCCACGGCGTCGGGCAGCTGGTTGGCGCTCGCCGCGATCACGGTGGGCTCGGTCTCGGTCACGATCGGCTGCAGCGACGTCAGCGACGCGCTGGTCTGCAGCGGGACCGACACCGCACTGATCGTCGCCAGCGCCATGTCGATGGTGGTGTAGTCGACGCTGTTGAAGCCAAGCACGCAGACCCGGTCACCGGTGAGCACCTCGTCGTCGGACCAGGCGCGGCCGAGCGCGGAAACCCGCTCGCCGAGCTCCCGATAGGTCAGCGTCTCGAACCGGGAAAGCAACTCCAGCCTGGTGCGTCCGCTGGCCGGGTCCTTGACGAACTCCACCGCGCGGTGCGCCAGCGCGGGCCGGTCGGCATACCCCTCGAGCACGGTCCGGATCACCTGCGGGAGGCGCAGCCCGGGCCGCTCGAGCGCCGATTCGACCGCCGGGTCGGGGCGGGCGGCGGCGAACTGGGGGTCGTTGGCGGTCAGGTCCTCGATGCGGCGCTCGAGCCGCTCGTCGTGCTTGGTGGTCGACATAGAAATTCCCTCGCAATGAAAGATATTGAGTCTTCTCGCGCCGATGCGCTGACCATTAGAACGTTAGCTAAAGTAACGGTATTCCACCATGGCCGCGCCTCGGCGCAAGTTGTGAGATTGCCCACCCGGGCCGGTCGACCCTCAGGTCTTACAGGGCGGCCAGCAGTCCCGCCAGGACGTCGATGCCCTCGTTCAGCAGCTCGTCGCTGATGGTCAGCGGCGGCAGCAGCCGGATGATGTTGCCGAACATGCCGCACGTCATCACGACGACGCCGGCGGCATGGGCCGCCTTGGACAGCTTCTGAGTCAGCTCCGCGTCGGGCTCGGCGGTACCTGACTTGACCAACTCGATGGCGATCATGGCGCCGCGGCCGCGCACCTCGCCGATCCGGTCGTCGCCGGCCTGCAGGCGCAGCAACGGCTCGGTGATCAGCCGTTCCAGTTGCCGGGCCCGCTCGATCAGCCCGTCACTTTCGATCGTTGAAATGGTGGCCAATGCTGCAGCACAGGCGATCGGGTTGCCACCGAATGTGCCGCCCAACCCGCCGACATGCGACGCGTCCATGATCTGCGCCCGGCCGGTGACCGCCGACAGCGGCAGCCCGTCGGCGATGCCCTTGGCGGTGCAGATCAGGTCGGGTTCGATGCCCTCGTGTTCGCACGCGAACATCGCGCCGGTGCGCGCAAACCCGGTCTGCACCTCGTCGGCGATGAACACCACGTCGTTGTTGCGGCACCAGTCGAGCAGGGCTGGCAGGAATCCCTCGGCCGGCACGATGAAGCCGCCTTCGCCGGCGATCGGTTCGATGATGACCGCGGCGAGGCTGTCGGCGCCGACCTGGCTCTCGATGACGTCGATCGCCCGCGCGGCGGCCTTCTCCCCGTCGGTGGCCAGCTCCTTATCGAGAAGCCCGTCCCGGTACGGGTAGGACACCGGGGCCCGGTAGACCTCCGGCGCGAACGGGCCAAAGCCGCTCTTGTACGGCTTGGACTTGGCGGTCAGCGCCATCGCCAGGTTGGTGCGGCCGTGGTACGCGTGGTTGAACGCCACGACGGCGGGCTTGCGGGTGTACGCGCGGGCGACCTTGACGGCGTTCTCGACGGCTTCCGCACCGGAGTTGAACAGCACCGAGCGCTTCTCGCCGGAGCCCGGCGTGATCCGGTTGAGCTCCTCGGCGACGGCGACGTACTGCTCGTACGGCACGACCATGAAGCAGGTGTGGGTGAATTCGGCGACCTGGGCGCGCACCGCCTCCACCACCCGGGGCGAGGAGTTGCCGACGGTGGTGACCGCGATGCCGGAGGCCAGGTCGATGAGCCGGTTGCCGTCGACGTCCTCGATGATGCCGCCGAACGCCCGCGCCACGAACACCGGCAGCGAGACGTTCACCCCGTGCGACACCGCCGCGGCGCGGCGTTTGGTCAGCTCCAGCGAAGCGGGACCGGGGATTTCGGTGACCAGCTGGCGTGTCTGCTCGAGGCCGGCCACGATCTTCTCCTCACCGCGGCGCGCCTGTCACGTCGCGACTCAAGCCTATCCGGCGCGTCCCCGCCCGGCCTCTCATGTACGGCGGCGCTCGGGGGCGACCTGCGGCAATGGCACACTGGCCGGTACGAGGTGCGCGGCCCGCGGGTCGTCCCGGCCACCGATGGCCTTCAGTGCCACGACGAAGCCACTACGAAGCCACTACGAAAAGACAGGCCCGTTCATGGAAAGTTTGATCCTGTTCCTGCCCTTCCTGCTCATCATGGGCGGGTTCATGTACTTCGCCTCGCGCCGGCAGAAGCGGGCGATGCAGGCCACCATCGACCTGCACGAGTCGTTGCAGCCGGGCGACCGCGTGCACACCACATCCGGGCTCGAGGCCACGGTCGTCGAGATCACGGACGACACCGTCGACCTCGAGATCGCGCCCGGGGTGGTCACGACCTGGATGAAGCTGGCGATCCGCGACCGGATACTGCCCGACGAGGACGACCTCGCCGAGGACGACGACGCCGACGATTTGGAGGAATTCGGCGACAACCGGGCGACCAAGGATTCCTGACGGCGATTGCGGCCCAAACCCACCAGCGGCGCGATCGCGGTGAGGGAGGCACGTAGTCTTTTCTAGGCTCTGTCCGGGGTAAGAAACCGATTCTCGAGGAGATAGAAGGAACGTGGCATCGTCTTCGGCGCCGGTGCACCCTGCCCGCTACCTGTCCGTCTTCCTGTTGCTGCTCGTCGGCGTCTATCTGCTGGTGTTCCTGACCGGCGACAAGCGGGCCGCACCCAAGCTCGGCATCGACCTGCAGGGTGGCACCCGCGTCACGTTGACCGCGCGCACCCCGGACGGCTCACGTCCGAGCCGCGACGCGCTGGCACAGGCGCAGCAGATCATCAGCGCGCGCGTCAACGGGCTGGGCGTCTCCGGTTCGGAGGTCGTGGTCGACGGCGACAACCTGGTGATCACCGTGCCCGGCAACGACGGCAACGAGGCCCGCAACCTGGGGCAGACCGCTCGTCTCTACATCCGCCCGGTGCTGAACTCGATGCCGGCGCAGGAGCTCCAGCCCAAGCCCGCGCCGCAGGCGCCCCCGCCCGGGCAGGCGCCGCCGCCGACGACGATCGTAGCGTCGGCCGGATCCTTGGATGCTTTGTAAGCGTCAAGACGCGCGTGAACGTGCTCGCGGATCTTGTTGGCATCGTTCACGGACTTCAGCACGAAGCTGTTCTCTTGCAGTCCCGGGATGCCGAAGTAAGCCGTTTCGGAGCCGAGAGCGATGACGAGGTTGTCGTAAGTATACGAGCCGCCGCCTGCTGTCGTTACCTTCTTGTCGTTTGGTTTGATCTCCTTGACCGTATCGATGATCAAGTTGATGCCTTGGTTCTTCAACAGCTTGGCGAGCGGCAGCGCGACCGCCGGTTCGCTGATCGTGCCTGCAGCCAGACGGTGCAGTTCGGTGATGATCTGGTGCGTCGGATAACGGTTGATGACCGTGATCGCCGCTTCGTGGACGCTCAAGTGCTGACGAGCCGTCAGCGCGCTCAGCAATCCGCCGTAACCGCCGCCCAGAATCAAGATTTGTTTAGCCATGGTCCATCCTCCGTTCGTGAGTCCGTGGTTTGGGGATTAGCGTTGCTGCTGGCGCTCCGCCAGTACGTTCAGGAAGGCTTGCGTATAGCGCAGTGTCTTCTGCACTTGCGGATCCTTCAGCATCTTGAGCAGGCCGAACAGGCCGACCGTCTGCGTGTCAGCCTCTGCGCGATCGCCGGCTTCGACAGCCGCGGAAGCAAGTCCCTTGGCTTTGTCGACGACGGGAGTGAAGAATTCGACGATGCCCGCCTTCGTGTCGTTGATGAATACCTGATCCTTCGCGAGGCCGGATGCAAAGTCGTACGCTGCGGTCAGCGTCGTCACCATCTCGGTCAGCTTGGGGAGATTGTCCACCAGCGTAGTGAGCGATTGTTGAATCTCCGGCTTCATCAGTTGATCCAGCACATCCTGGGCCTTTTGCGCGTCGACGGCTTGCTCGGCGCCTTGCGTTTGCGGTGTGGTAGTCATGAGACAAAGTCCTCCTTTACAGTAAGATCATGCGGTCTCTTGCGATTCTCCGTCTCGACGGACGAAGGGGCACGGGGAGGCGGACGGCATTTGTACCATTTTTCACATAAAAAGGCGTGCCGCTTTTCCTTTTGCTTCTTCGAAAAATCGAGCCGGAAGGTCGAAATGAACCCTTGTCCACTATTTTACACCCGAATGCGTCGCAAAAGTAAAAAAATTAAAACGGTAAATTGTGTCTATTTTGTGTCGGCAGGTGTCGATTCTGCGGACTTCGCCGAAGAAGCGGAAACATAGGCGGCACGACTCGATGCGAGACCGAACACGAGCGTCAGCGCTACGACGCCCAGCATGACGCCCAGCGGCGCCTGCCAGCCGCCCGAACGGTCGTGAACGAAGCCGATGAATGCGGGTCCGATCGCCGCCACCAGATAGCCTACCGACTGTGCCATGCCCGACAGCTCGGTCGCCTCTGCGGCAGTGCGCGTACGCAGCGAAAAGAGCACAAGACACAGGCTGAAGCTCGCTCCGGCGCCGATCCCGATCAGAATGACCCATAGGACCGCAAGCGGCCCCACGCCATGATCGAAGAATAGTCCTGCGTACCCGATCAGCAGCATCCCCCCTACGACCAGCATAATACCGCGCTGGCTGGGGCGGCGTGCCGCCAGCACCGGCGCCAAGAAGTTGGCCGGCAGGCCGATGACCTGCATCAGCGAGAGCATCCATCCGGCCGTGCCGGCGCTCATCCCGCGATCCTGCAGCAGCTCGGGCAGCCACGTGACGTTAACATAGAAAATGATGGACTGAAACCCCATATAAAACGTGACCTGCCAGGCAAGCGCAGATCCCCATAAGCGCACGGACGGCGTCTTTCGGCCACGATCTTGGCGTTCTCTGCGACCGCGGATGACCTGAGGCAGCCAGACGATCATCGCGATCGCGGCAGCGACTCCCCATATGCCGAGCGCCCCGCGCCAGCCGAAGCCCGGTGCGTCGGCGATCGGAATGCTTACGCCCGAGGCGATGCCTGCGACGAGCGTCAGCGCGACCGAATAGATACCGGTCATGAGCCCCGCGCGGCTCTCAAAATCCCGCTTGATAAGCGCCGGCACGAGCACGTTGCCTACGCCGATCCCGAGGCCGATCAGGCCCGTGCCGACGAACAGCAATGCCGCATAAGGTGCCGCCCGCACGATCACGCCCACCGTGATCAGCGCCAGGCCGGCAAGCAGCAGATTTTCCGCGCCGAAGCGGCGGGACAGCTTTGGCGCCACCGGCGAGATCACGGCAAAGGCGAGCAGGCCGAGCGTCGTCAGCATCCCCGCGCCTGCGCCCGAGAGGGCCAGGTCGTCCTTGATCCGTCCCACGACCGGACCGACCGCCGTGAGCGCGCCGAGAAGGTTGGCCGCGATCAGCACGATGCCGACGGCCAGCCAGATTAGGCGACCGCGTTTAGCCTTCTCGGCGCGCTCATGCTGCTCGGCGAGCTCCAACGCAAGCTCGCGCCGAGGCTGCTGCTCGCTCTCTTCCTTCCGTTCTTGCGCGCTCATCGTCGTTTCCTGCTCGCCTTCCTTCCGTTCCTGCGCGCTCAATATGGTTTCCTGCCCGGGTTTCTCCTTATATTCCGCACCTTTATTCATCGCTCTTCATCCCCCAGCTTCTCCTTCAGCATGCGCCGTTCTTGCTCCCGGAATGCCATCCGACCACCTTCAACATTTCCCTGACCAATCCCCGAATTGTAACACACAATGACAAGTCCGTCACGATAGCGGTCAGGCCGCTGGTCGAATACGCGCTGCGAAGCGGCGATCTCACGAGCGGGTTCCGCCAGACGGCGTCGCTCGCGGACGGGATCAAGGCGCATCAGCAGGTGCAGGAAGCCTATGGGGACCAGGATTGCAAGGAAGTGCAGCTGAAAGCTGAGATTCCTTGCGGGGACCTGCTTTTTGCGATCGAAGGAAGATGCGACGGCTTGCTTGTGGGCGAGGGCGGTCATGTGACCATCGAGGAGATCAAGTCTACGAGCGGAAGCTTGCCCCTCGTCGAGGCGGAGACGCCGGAGGTTCATTGGGCGCAGGCTTATTGCTATGCCTACATGTATGCGAAGGCCGAGGGGATCGGCCGCATCCAGGTAAGGATGACCTATGTGAAAACGGGAGGGGATGCGCCGGCCCGCACCTCCTTCGAACGGACGGCAGACTACGAGGAGCTTGAGCGCCGAATCGCGGAATACGTGGCGGCCTATGCGCCCTTCGCGGAGCTTCAGCTTCGGCACCGCGCCGCCCGTGACGACAGTATCGCGAGACTGGCTTTTCCCTACCCTTCGTATCGGGCGGGCCAGCGCAAGCTGGCGGGCGCCGTCTACCGCAGTATTGAGGCGGGGCATCAGTTGTTCGCCAGGGCGCCTACAGGCATCGGCAAGACCATGTCGACGTTGTATCCAACCGTGAAGTCGATCGGCGAGGGGAGACTTGAGCGCCTTTTCTATCTGACTGCCCGGACTACGACGCGCGCGTCCGCCGAGGACGCGTTCAGGCGGCTTGAGGAAGGCGGCTTGCGGATGCACGCGGTGACGATCACCGCGAAGGAAAAGCTGTGCGCCGCAGCCGCGGGACAAGACGGCGCCGCGGGCTGCCCGGGCGGTGTATGCATGTACGCGGAGGGCTTCTTTGACCGGATCAACGGCGCGATCCTCGATCTGCTGTCGAACGAGACGTTGATGGGCAGGGAAGAGCTGCTCCGCTATGCGGCCAAGCATCGCGTCTGTCCGTTCGAAATGGCGCTGGAGGCTGCTTACGTAGCGGACGCGGTGATCTGCGACTATAACTATATTTTCGATCCGCGCATATCCCTTAAGCGAACCGCCGCCGAATGGAAGTCAGCCTGCGCGCTGCTCGTCGACGAAGCGCACAACCTGCCCGATCGCGCCCGCGAGATGTATTCCGCAGAGCTTGTGAAGCGCGACTTTTTGAACGTCGTCCGCGCCTTCAAGGGCAGGGACGACGCGGTGCGAGCCGCGGCCAAAGCCGTTGACGCGGCGCTGCTGGCCATTCGCAAGCGGGATGAGGGACAAGGCGTCTATCTTCTGCTGCGGGAAGGGGTGCCCGAGGCGCTGAACGAAGCCGTCACGGCGTTCGCGGCGGCTGCGGAGAGCGCGCTGGCCGGGCGGGAGCGGGGGGCTTCCGGCGTGGAAGGCACCCATTTCGCAGGAAGTACGCTCCTTGCCGGAGGCGCGCGCTCTACAAGATCGCCCGCCTCCGCCGAAGACGCTGCCACCGATGCGGAGGAAGCGCGGGTCGCGGACGACGATCCGTATGCGATGCTGCTCGAGGCGTATTTCGCGTCGGTTCAGTGGCTGCGCATCGGCAAGCTCTACGACGAGGAGCGCCACGTCGTGTACGCCGAACGGCAGCGCGCGGACGTACGGATCAAGGTGTTTTGCATGGATCCTTCCCGGCTGCTTCGGCAGATGCGCAAAGGATACCGATCGCAGATCTGCTTTTCCGCGACGCTTTTTCCGCTCGGCTATTATATGGATCTGATCGGCGCCGAAGAGACGGACTATTCGGTATCGGTCTCCTCGCCGTTCCGTGCCGAGCAATGGGAGACGGAGATCGTCCCGCTGTCGACCCGGTACGCCGACCGGGAATCGAGCCGCGGACGGATCGCGGCGAAGTTGCTGGAGATTGCCTCCGGCAGGCCCGGCCGTTATCTGTTCTTTTTCCCGTCCTACGCGTATATGAACGCTGTGTACGAGACGTTTATGGAGCAGGGCGGGAACGCCCTGCGCACAATGGCGCAACGGCCTGAGATGACCGAGGAAGAGCGCAGCGCCTATCTCGCCGCCTTCGAAGCGGACGGCGCGGAGGCGCTGACCGGCTTTGCGGTGCTGGGCGGCGTCTTCTCGGAGGGCATCGACCTGGCGGGGGACAGGCTGCAAGGCGTCGCGATCGTCGGCGTAGGCATGCCGCAGCCGAGCTTCGAGCGGGATCTGATGCGGGCGCACTACGATGCCGCCGGTCTGCCCGGGTTCGATTATGCGTACGTCTACCCGGGCATGAACAAGGTCCTCCAAGCGGGCGGGCGGCTGATCCGGACCGAGACGGACAGCGGCGTACTAGTGCTCGTAGACGATCGCTATACGCGGGCGCCGTACAAGCGGCTGCTCCCCGAGGAATGGGGCGCGGAGTACGATCGAAGCCGGTAACGGAAACGATCCGCAGCTAGGCGCTCGCCCGTCCGCGGATCGCGATTCGTTTCGTTAGAGATTGATGTGGCCGGCCTTCTCGGGCCCCTTTTCCCCATGATGGAAGACGTCCAGTCCGCCGTCCTCGCCCTCAAGCACGACATACGGACAGCAATCGTACAAAATCAGTCCGCGCAGGGTTCCCTTGACCGCGTAGGATTCGTGGTAGCCCTTTTTCAGATCGCCGAAGTCGTTGGCTGTGTAGACGTGCACGGTGTCGCCCACTTGTTCAGCGTAGTTGTGATTCGTCCGATTTGCGGCCTTTTTCATCGGCTTGAAGGAGATATGACCGCTCATGTACTCCTCGGTCGTGTTGTTTTCTTTGCCTTTGGCGAATTCGGGCCACAGGTCGCTGAAAACGGTCAGGCCGGCCTTGTCGTTATAGACGAGGATCAGCGGGATGGTCGCCGGGCCGTAAGGGACCGTAAACAGATCGATCAGCTTGCCGTCGTGGTACTTACCGTTTGTTTGGAACAGCTGTTTTTCATTGTCGTGCACAAAAACGCGGTTGCCGACCTGCAAGGCGACAAAACCCTTCTCGCTATCGGTCTTCACGACCGCGTCCGCCGCTCGGGCCGCGCCGGGCGCAATCAGCGCCACGGCCAGTGCCGCGGCTGCGGACAGCCGCAGCACGTTTTTTTTCATCATCATGGTTCCTCGCTCCTCCGTATCATCTGTCTCGAAGCCCTCGGGCGGGCTGGACTATGGCATATTATGGCACGGGGCCGTAGTGACTTGTAAGTTACCGGGGTCATGTCATCTGTCATGCGGCAGGTATGATGCGAAGGGCATGACTAGCGGCGGCGGACCGCGCACCGCGGGCGAGGAAGGGCGCCGGATCGGCGGGGGGCCGAGCCAAACGCTGCCAAATCAAGTATAATGTTCGTAACACTACTAACGAGATACGGAGCTGACAGCGTTGAGCAAGCCGACATCGACACCGGAGAGTCAAGCGGCTCCCGCAGAATTGAAGCAATGCGTGAGCTGCTTCGCGCTCAAGCCGCTATCGGAGTTCCGCCGCAGGTCCGGGCGGCGAGCGGGAGCGAATGCGCGCAGGGGCATCTGCAGGCAGTGCAGGGCCGCGGCGCAGCCGCCCGCGGAATCCGGCGAGTCGCGCGGCGTAGAGACGATCGGCGCTAGGCCTGACGCGGCGGTGCCGCCCGGCGGGTTCGCGGAGGGCGCCGCGCCGGGCGGCAAGCGCGGCCGCCGCAGGCGCGGTCTGCCCGCTGCGGCTCCCGAGGCGGCGCTGGACGAGGCGGCTGCCCCGCGGCGCTGCCAACCTCATCCTTGCATGACTATATCCGCATGTAAACGGGCAATACTAAAAATTATGCTGCCAGCTTGCCGGCGGATGGACATGGGGACCCATGACGCGAGTAGAGAGGATGAGGTTTATGGCACTGGGCACCGTTTTGATGCTCGTTCAAGTATTTTTTGCTGTCGTAATCGGGATTTACTTTTGGAACCTGCTCCGCAATCAAAAAACGAACAAGACGGCGGTCGACCGGGAGTCGCGCAAGGAAATGGACAAGCTGCGCAAGCTGAGATCCATCTCGCTCACGAAGCCGCTCTCCGAGAAGACGCGTCCGGTCTCGTTGAACGATATCGTAGGCCAACGCGAGGGATTGCGGGCGCTCAAGGCCGCTTTGTGCAGCGGCAATCCGCAGCACGTGATCGTATACGGTCCTCCGGGCGTCGGCAAGACGGCCGCCGCGCGCGTCGTGCTCGAGGAGGCCAAGAAAAACCCTTCGTCGCCCTTCCGCCTCGAGGCGAAGTTCACGGAGATCGACGCGACGACCGCTCGCTTCGACGAGCGCGGCATCGCGGATCCCCTGATCGGCTCCGTCCACGACCCGATCTATCAAGGGGCGGGCGCCATGGGCGTCGCCGGGATCCCGCAGCCGAAGCCGGGCGCGGTGACGAAGGCGCATGGCGGCATCCTGTTCATCGACGAGATCGGCGAGCTCCACCCGATTCAGATCAACAAGCTGCTCAAGGTGCTGGAGGACCGCAAGGTTTTCCTCGAGAGCGCCTATTATCATGCGGAAGATCCGAATATTCCGCTCTATATCCATGACATCTTCCAGAACGGGCTGCCCGCCGACTTCAGGCTCGTAGGCGCGACGACGCGCTCGCCGAGCGAGCTGCCGCCCGCTCTGCGAAGCCGCTGCATGGAGATCTACTTCAGGCCGCTCACTCCGGCGGAGATCGGCGACATTGCGAACAACGCGATCGCGAAACTCGGCCTGCCGAGCGATCCCGACGCCGTGGAGGTCATCAAGCAATATGCGACGAACGGACGCGAAGCGGTGAACATGATTCAGCTGGTCTCGGCGCTCGCGCTCTCCGAGAATCGCCAGCGTATCGCAGCTTCCGATCTGGAATGGGTCGTCAACAGCAGCCAGCTGCCTCCGCGGCCGGACCGCAAGGTTCCGGATAAGCCGCAGGTCGGCCTCGTCAATGGCCTCGCCGTGTTCGGTCCGAGCATGGGCGCGCTGCTGGAGATCGAAGTGACCGCCATACGTGCGATTCCCGGCAAGGGCGTGTACACGATCACGGGCGTCGTCGAGGAAGAAGAGATCGGCGGAGGACAGCGCACGCTGCGCCGCAAGAGCATGGCCAAGGGGTCAGTCGAAAACGTGCTGACCGTGCTTCGCACCTTCGGCTTGCGCCCGGAAAACTACGATCTGCATATCAACTTCCCGGGCGGCACTCCGGTCGACGGACCGTCGGCGGGCATCGGCATGGCGGTAGCCATCGCGTCCGCCATTACGGACCAGCCCGTAGACAACAAGCTCGCACTGACCGGCGAGATCAGCATTCACGGTCGCGTCAAGCCGGTCGGGGGCGTGCTTGCCAAGGTCGAGGCCGCCTTCCAGTCCGGAGCGGATACCGTATTGATCCCGAAGGAAAATTGGCAAGTGATCTTCGAAGGGCTTCAAGGCGTCAAAGTCATCCCCGTCGAGACGGTGGAAGAAGTGTTCGTCCGCGTATTCGGCCAGGCTCCGCTCCGGCTGGCGGGCGAAGAGGAGGCTTCCGACCGGCCGCTGCCTACGGACGCCTACGCTGCCGCTTCTCCGCTGTCCATCCTCCACGCCGGCTCCCCGGCGTCGCCGGGAACGTCCGAGGGCGCTCGTCCCCCGCTTCATGGGGACGGAAGGCCGGCGCCCGGAGCGGGCGTATAAATCCGACTGCCGGTAGGAGCGCCGTCCTTCGGGGCGGCGCTCTTTTGCGGCGCGCAAGTTCTTTTGATACAATGACTGAAGGGTTCGCCGCGGATTGCGGGCAATCCTAACCATACCGGGCTATGCCGTCATCGGCTAGGCTTGAGGAGGTGCCGTCCTTATGGCTTCGAACAAGACGAAGAGCCGTTCACTGCCGTTGTTGCCTCTCCGCGGGCTGCTCGTCTACCCCAGCATGGTGCTGCATCTGGACGTAGGCCGCGAGAAGTCGATCAAGGCGCTTGAACAATGCATGATAGACGATCATATGATCCTGCTCTGTTCGCAATCCGAGATCAACATCGAAGAACCGACGCAGGATGATATTTACCGCGTGGGCACGATCGCGAAGGTCAGGCAGATGCTGAAGCTGCCGAACGGCACGATTCGCGTACTGGTCGAAGGCGTCGTCCGCGCCGAGATCGAACAATATTTGCCCAACGACGGCTTCTACGAGGTCGTCGCCCGGGAACTCCCGGAGCCGGATTCGAACGATTCCGAACTGGATGCGCTCATGCGCGCGGTGCTCAGCCAGTTCGAGCATTATATCAATCTGTCCAAGAAGGTCACGCCGGAGACGCTCGCCGCCGTATCCGATATCGACGAGCCCGGCCGCCTGGCCGACGTGATCACGAGCCACCTGTCGCTCAAGATTAAGGACAAGCAGGAGATTCTGGAGACGGTCGAGGTGCGCAGCCGGCTCGAGAAGCTTCTCGACTTCCTGAACAACGAGCGCGAGGTGCTCGAGCTTGAGCGCAAGATCAGCCAACGCGTCAAGAAGCAGATGGAGAAGACGCAAAAGGAATATTATCTGCGCGAGCAGATGAAGGCGATCCAAAAGGAGCTCGGCGAGAAGGAAGGCCGCGCCGGCGAAGTCGAGGAGC
>NZ_LZJB01000099.1:0-17997 GCF_001666895.1 Mycobacterium sp. E3298 | reverse complement strand
CTTCACCGGCCCGCAGGTCGGGGAGGACCGCAAATCGCTGACCTTCGCGCTGCGGTTCCGGGCGCCGGACCGCACCCTGACCGAGGACGACGCCAGCGCGGCCCGCGACGCCGCGGTGCGCCGCGCCGCCGAGGCGGTCGGCGCCGAGTTGCGGGCCTGACCCCCTGGTAATGGATTTGCAAAGCATTGCATAACCATGCAGAATCGGCGGAATGGCCGACGTATTGAGGGTGGCGGTTGCCGGGGCCAGCGGCTATGCGGGCGGTGAGATCCTGCGGCTGCTGCTGGGGCATCCGGCCTACGCCGACGGACGCCTCGTCATCGGGTCGCTGACCGCCGCGACCAGCGCGGGCAGCCCGCTGGGCGAGCACCACCCGCATCTCACGCCGCTGGCGCAGCGGGTGGTCGAGCCCACCGAACCCGCGGTGCTCGCCGGCCACCACGTGGTGTTCCTGGCCCTGCCGCACGGGCACTCGGCCGCGCTGGCCGAACAGCTCGGCCCCGACACCGTGATCATCGACTGCGGCGCCGACTTCCGGCTCACCGACGCCGCCGCCTGGGAGCGGTTCTATGGGTCCCCGCACGCCGGCAGCTGGCCCTACGGGCTGCCGGAGCTGCCGGGCGCGCGGGACCGCCTGCGCGGCGCCCGCCGCATCGCGGTGCCGGGCTGCTACCCGACCGCGGCGCTGCTGGCGCTGCTCCCCGCGGTCGCCGAGGACCTGATCGAGCCCGCCGTCACCGTCGTCGCCGTCAGCGGCACCTCGGGTGCGGGCCGGGCCGCCAAGACCGACCTGCTGGGCTCCGAGGTCATCGGGTCCGCCCGCGCCTACAACATCGCGGGGGCGCATAGGCACACCCCCGAGATCGCCCAGGGCCTGCGGGCGGTCAGCGACCGCGACGTCACCGTGTCGTTCACCCCGGTGCTGATCCCGACGTCGCGCGGCATCCTGGCCACCTGCACCGCGCGCACCCGCGCGCCGCTGTCGCAGCTGCGCGCCGCCTACGAAAAGGCGTACGACGCGGAGCCTTTCGTCTACCTGCTGCCCGAGGGCCAGCTGCCCCGCACCGGCTCGGTGATCGGCAGCAACGCGGCGCACATCGCCGTCGCGGTGGACGAGGCCGCCGAGACGTTCGTGGCCATCGCCGCCATCGACAACCTGGTCAAGGGCACCGGCGGCGCGGCCGTGCAGGCGATGAACTTGGCGCTGGGTTGGCCGGAGGCGCAAGGCCTTTCGGTGGTCGGGGTCGCGCCGTGACCCACACAGCCGAGGCGCGCTTGGTGCGCGAACAGGGCGTCACCGCGCCGGCCGGGTTCCGGGCCGCGGGGATCGCCGCCGGCATCAAGGCGTCGGGCAACCGCGACCTGGCCCTGGTCTTCAACGAGGGACCCGACTACGCGGCCGCCGGCGTGTTCACCCGCAACAAGGTCAAGGCCGCGCCGGTGCTGTGGACCCAGCAGGCGCTGACCACCGGCGCCTTGCGCGCGGTGATCCTCAACTCCGGCGGCGCCAACGCCTGCACCGGCCCGGGCGGCTTCCAGGACACCCATGCCACCGCCGAGGCGGTCGCGGCCGCATTGTCGGACTGGGGAACCGAGACCGGGGCCATCGAGGTCGCGGTGTGCTCCACCGGGCTGATCGGTGACCGGTTGCCGATGGACAAGGTGCTGGCCGGGGTCCGGGCGATCGTGCAGGACATGGCCGGCGGGCTGAGCGGCGGCGACGAGGCCGCGCGCGCGATCATGACCACCGACACCGTGCCGAAACAGGTTGCGCTGCACCACGCCGGCAACTGGACCGTCGGCGGGATGGCCAAGGGCGCCGGCATGCTGGCGCCGTCGCTGGCCACCATGCTCTGCGTGCTCACCACCGACGCGGCCGTCGAGCCGGCCGCGCTCGACCGGGCGCTGCGCCGGGCCACCGCGCGCACCTTCGACCGGCTGGACATCGACGGCAGCTGTTCGACCAACGACACCGTGCTGCTGCTGGCGTCCGGGGCCAGCGAAATCGCCCCGACCCAGGCCGATCTGGACGACGCCGTGCTGCGCGTGTGCGACGACCTGTGCGCGCAGCTGCAGGCCGACGCCGAGGGCGTCACCAAACGCGTCACCGTGACCGTGACCGGGGCCGCCGCCGAGGACGACGCGCTGACCGCCGCGCGGGTGATCGCCCGCGACAGCCTGGTCAAGACCGCGGTCTTCGGGTCCGACCCCAACTGGGGCCGGGTGCTGGCCGCCGTCGGCATGGCGCCGGTGACGCTGGATCCGGATCGAATCACCGTGTTGTTCAATGGATTTGCCGTGTGCGTCGACGGGGTCGGGGCGCCGGGCGCGCGCGAGGTGGACCTGTCCGGCGCCGACATCGACATCACCGTCGACCTGGGGGTGGGCGACGGCACCGCCGCCGTCCGCACCACCGACCTCTCGCACGCCTACGTCGAAGAGAACTCGGCCTACAGCTCATGACGGTCAACACTCACGAGTTGTCCACCGCCGTCAAGGCCCAGGTGCTGGCCGAGGCGCTGCCCTGGCTCAAGCAGCTGTACGGCAAGGTCGTCGTCATCAAGTACGGCGGCAACGCCATGACCGACGACACGCTGCGGCACGCGTTCGCCGCCGACATGGCCTTCCTGCGCAACTGCGGCATCCTGCCCGTCGTCGTGCACGGCGGCGGCCCGCAGATCACCGCCATGCTGCGCCGCCTCGGGATCGAAGGCGACTTCAAGGGCGGATTCCGGGTCACCACACCGGAAGTGCTCGACGTGGCGCGGATGGTGCTGTTCGGCCAGGTGGGCCGCGAACTGGTCAACCTGATCAACGCGCACGGGCCGTACGCCGTCGGCATCACCGGGGAGGACGCGCAGCTGTTCACCGCCGTGCGGCGCAGCGTCACCGTGGACGGAGTGGCCACCGACATCGGGCTGGTGGGCGACGTCGAGCGGGTCAACACCGCCGCGGTGCTGGATCTGATTACGGCGGGCCGCATTCCGGTGGTGTCGACGCTGGCCCCGGACGCCGAGGGTGTGGTGCACAACATCAACGCCGACACCGCGGCGGCGGCCCTCGCGGAGGCCCTGCGCGCCGAAAAGCTGTTGATGCTCACCGACGTCGAGGGCCTCTACACCAGCTGGCCCGATCGCGGTTCGTTGGTCAGCGAGATCGACACGGCCACACTCTCGCAACTGCTCCCCACGCTGGAGGCGGGCATGATCCCCAAGGTCGAGGCGTGCCTGCGGGCCGTCACGGCGGGCGTGCCGAGCGCGCACGTCATCGACGGGCGGGTCGAACACTGTGTGCTGGTGGAGCTTTTCACGGACGCGGGCACCGGCACCAAGGTCGTGAGCGCGTGACTTCGCCGGCGACGATGCGGAACGCAGTGACGGGGAGGAGCGGCGTATTACTGAAGGGGATGTGATGCAGCAGCGCTGGGAAGCCGTGATGATGAACAACTACGGCACCCCGCCGCTGGCATTGGCCAGCGGTGACGGCGCCGTTGTCACCGACGTGGACGGCAACACCTACCTGGATCTGCTCGGGGGCATCGCCGTCAACGTCCTGGGCCATCGCCACCCCGCGGTCATCGACGCCGTCACACACCAGATGGCGACGCTCGGCCACACCTCCAACCTCTACGCGAGCGAACCGGGCGTCGCGCTGGCCGAGGAGCTGGTGAACCTGCTGGGCGCCTCCGACGAAACCGGGGCGCCGACGCGGGTGTTCTTCTGCAATTCGGGGACCGAGGCCAACGAGGTGGCGTTCAAGCTGTCGCGGCTGACCGGACGCACGAAACTGGTTGCGGCGCAAGGCGGTTTCCACGGCCGCACCATGGGCTCGCTGGCGCTGACCGGTCAGCCGAGCAAGCAGGCGCCGTTCGAGCCACTGCCGGGATACGTCACGCACGTGCCCTACGGGGACGCCGACGCGCTGGCCGCCGCGGTCGACGACGCCACCGCCGCGGTCTTCCTCGAGCCGATCATGGGGGAGGGCGGCGTCGTCGTCCCGCCCGAGGGTTACCTGACCGCCGCCCGCGACATCACCTCGCGGCATGGCGCGCTGCTGGTGCTCGACGAGGTGCAGACCGGAATGGGCCGCACCGGAGCCTTTTTCGCCCACCAGCACGAAGGCATCACACCCGACGTCGTCACCATGGCCAAGGGGCTCGGCGGCGGCCTGCCGATCGGCGCCTGCCTGGCCGTCGGGCCGGCCGCCGAGCTGATGACCCCCGGCCTGCACGGCAGCACCTTCGGCGGCAATCCGATCTGCGCGGCTGCGGCGCGGGCGGTGCTGCGGGTGATCGCGGACGAGGACCTGACCCGGCACGCCGAGGTGCTGGGCAAGTCGGTACGGCACGGCATCGAATCGCTGAATCACCCGCTGGTCGACCACGTCCGCGGCCGTGGGTTGCTGCAGGGCATCGTGCTGACCGCGTCGCGGGCCAAGGAGGCCGAAAGCGCCGCGCGCGCGGCCGGATTCCTGGTCAACGCCGCCGCGCCCGACGTCATCCGGCTGGCGCCGCCCCTGATCGTCACCGAATCCCAGCTCGACGGCTTCGTCGCGGCCCTGCCGGGCATCCTGGACAGGGCCGCGGCATGACGCCGCGCCATTTCCTGCGCGACGACGACCTGTCCCCCCAGGAGCAGGCCGAGGTGCTGCAGCTGGCCGCCGAACTCAAGAAGGACCCGTTCGGCTGGCGCCCGCTGGAGGGGCCGCGCGGCGTCGCGGTGCTCTTCGACAAGAACTCCACCCGCACCCGGTTCTCCTTCGAAGTGGGCATCGCCCAGCTCGGCGGGCACGCCGTCGTCGTCGACGCCCGCAGCACCCAGCTGGGCCGCGACGAGACGCTGGGCGACACCGCGCGGGTGCTGTCCCGCTACGTCGACGCGATCGTGTGGCGGACCTTCGAACAGGGCCGGCTCGAGGCCATGGCCGAGGCGGCGACGGTGCCGGTGGTCAACGCGCTCTCCGACGACTTCCATCCCTGCCAGGTGCTCGCCGACCTGCAGACCATCACCGAACACAAGGGATCGCTCGCGGGACTGCGGATGTCCTACCTCGGCGACGGCGCCAACAACATGGCCCACTCGCTGCTGCTGGGCGGGGTGACCGCAGGCGTGCACGTCACGATCGCCGCGCCGGACGGTTTCGCCCCCGCCCCGGCCTTCGTCGCGGCCGCGACCCAACGCGCCGAATCCACCGGCGCCTCGGTCACCCTCACCGCCGACGCCGACGCGGCCGCGCGCGGCGCCGACATCCTGGTGACCGACACCTGGACGTCGATGGGGCAGGAGGGCGACGGGCTCGACCGCCTCACACCGTTTCGGCCGTTCCAGATCAACGAGCGGCTGCTGGACCTCGCCGACCCGGAAGCCATTGTGCTGCATTGCCTTCCGGCCCACCGCGGTGACGAGATCACCGACGCAGTGATGGACGGGCCGGCCAGCGTGGTGTGGGACGAGGCCGAGAACCGGCTGCACGCCCAGAAGGCGCTGCTGGTGTGGCTGCTGGAGCGGGCGCAATGACCCGCTCGAAGGCCACCGCCGAAATCACCCGGGCCGGGCGGCAGGACCGCATCGTCGCGATCCTGTCGTCGGCGTCGATCAGCAGCCAGAGCGAGCTGGCGGCCCGGCTGGCCGACGAGGGCATCGAGGTCACCCAGGCCACGCTGTCGCGCGACCTCGAGGAGCTGGGCGCGGTGAAGCTGCGCGGCGCCGACGGCGGCGTCGGGGTCTACATCGTTCCCGAGGACGGCAGCCCGGTGCGCGGGGTGTCCGGCGGCACCGCGCGGCTGTCCCGGCTGCTGAGCGAGCTGCTGGTGTCGGCCGACGCCAGCGCCAACCTTGCGGTGCTGCGCACCCCGCCGGGCGGCGCCAACTATTTGGCCAGCGCGATCGACCGCGCGGCGCTACCGTACGTCGTCGGCACCATCGCCGGTGACGACACCGTCTTCGTGGCCGCCCGAGAGCCGATGACCGGCGCCGAGCTGGCCCGCACCCTGGAAGAGCTCACCTAAAAACTAAGGAGATTGGTTCATGTCAGATCGCGTCATCCTGGCGTATTCCGGCGGGCTGGACACGTCGGTCGCGATCAGCTGGATCGGCAAGGAGACCGGCCGCGAGGTGGTGGCCGTGGCGATCGACCTCGGCCAGGGCGGCGAGGACATGGAGGTCGTCCGCCAGCGCGCCCTGGACTGCGGCGCGGTGGAGGCCGTCGTCGTCGACGCCCGGGACGAGTTCGCCGAGGGCTACTGCCTGCCCACCATCCTGAGCAACGCGCTCTACATGGACCGCTACCCGCTGGTGTCGGCCATCAGCCGGCCGCTGATCGCCAAGCACCTGGTGGCGGCCGCCCGCGAGCACGGCGGCACCACCGTCGCGCACGGCTGCACCGGCAAGGGCAACGACCAGGTCCGGTTCGAGGTCGGATTCGCTTCGCTGGCACCGGATTTGGAGGTGCTGGCGCCCGTCCGCGACTACGCGTGGACCCGGGAGAAGGCGATCGCGTTCGCCGAGGAGAACGCCATCCCGATCAACGTGACCAAGCGCTCGCCGTTTTCCATCGACCAGAACGTGTGGGGCCGCGCCGTGGAAACCGGCTTCCTGGAACACCTTTGGAACGCGCCCACCAAGGACATCTACGCCTACACCGAAGATCCCACGATCAACTGGAACACGCCCGACGAGGTGATCGTCGGGTTCGAGCGCGGGGTCCCGGTGTCCATCGACGGCAAACCGGTGTCGGTGCTGGCCGCCATCGAGGAGCTCAACCGCCGCGCCGGCTGCCAGGGGGTGGGTCGGCTCGACGTGGTCGAGGACCGGCTCGTGGGCATCAAGAGCCGCGAGATCTACGAGGCTCCCGGCGCGATGGTGCTGATCACCGCGCACACCGAGCTCGAGCACGTCACGCTGGAACGCGAACTGGGCCGGTTCAAGCGGCACACCGACCAGCGCTGGGCCGAGCTGGTCTACGACGGACTTTGGTACTCGCCACTGAAGACCGCGCTGGAAGCCTTCGTCGAAAAGACCCAGGAGCACGTCACGGGCGAGATCCGAATGGTGTTGCACGGCGGGCACATCGCCGTCAACGGCCGGCGCAGCGCGCAGTCGCTCTACGACTTCAACCTGGCCACCTACGACGAGGGCGACTCCTTCGACCAGTCGGCCGCCAAGGGCTTCGTCTACGTGCACGGGCTGTCGTCGAAGATCGCGTCCCGGCGGGACCTGGCGGCCGACGAAGCGTGAGCACGCGCGAGGGCTCGCTGTGGGGCGGCCGGTTCGCCGACGGCCCGTCGGACGCGCTGGCCGCCCTGAGCAAGTCCACTCACTTCGACTGGGTGCTGGCCCCCTACGACATCGTCGCCTCGCGCGCCCACACCGTGATCCTGTTCCACGCCGGGCTGCTCACCGAAGAGCAGCGCGACGGGCTGCTGGCCGGGTTGGACTGCCTGGCCGAGGACGTGGCCGACGGCAGCTTCACCCCGCTGGTGACCGACGAGGACGTGCACGCCGCGCTGGAGCGCGGGCTGATCGACCGCGTCGGCCCCGACCTGGGCGGCCGGCTGCGGGCCGGGCGGTCGCGCAACGACCAGGTGGCCACGCTGTTCCGGATGTGGCTGCGCGACGCGGTGCGCCGGGTCGCCGACGCGGCGCTGGAGGTGGTGGCCGCGCTCGCCGCCCAGGCCGCCGCGCACCCGACGGCGATCATGCCGGGCAAGACGCACCTGCAGTCCGCCCAGCCGGTCCTGCTGGCCCACCACCTGCTCGCCCACGCGCACCCGCTGCTGCGCGACGTCGACCGCATCGTGGACTTCGACAAGCGGGCCGCGGTGTCCCCGTACGGCTCCGGGGCGCTGGCCGGCTCGTCGCTGGGGTTGGACCCGGACGCGATCGCCGCCAAGCTGGGTTTTGCGGAGGCCGCGGACAACTCCATCGACGCGACCGCGGCCCGGGATTTCGCCGCCGAGGCCGCGTTCGTGTTCGCGATGATCGCGGTGGACCTGTCGCGGCTGGCCGAGGACATCATCCTGTGGAGCTCGACGGAGTTCGGCTACGTCCGGCTGCACGATTCGTGGTCCACCGGCAGCTCGATCATGCCGCAGAAGAAGAACCCCGACATCGCCGAGCTGGCCCGCGGGAAGTCCGGGCGACTGATCGGCAACCTGGCCGGGCTGCTGGCGACGCTGAAGGCGCAGCCGCTGGCCTACAACCGTGACCTGCAGGAGGACAAGGAGCCGGTCTTCGACTCGGTGGCCCAGCTGGAGCTGGTGCTGCCGGCGATGGCGGGCCTGGTGGCCAGCCTGACGTTCGACGTCGAGCGGATGGCGGCGCTGGCCCCGGCCGGGTACACGCTGGCCACCGACATCGCCGAATGGCTGGTGCGCCGGGGCGTGCCGTTCCGGTCCGCACACGAGGCCGCCGGGGCCGCCGTGCGCGCGGCCGAGGGGCGCGCCGTCGGGCTCGACGAGCTCACCGACGACGAATTGGCCGCCATCAGCCCCGAGCTGACGCCCGAGGTGCGCGAGGTGTTGACGATCGAGGGCTCGGTGTCCTCGCGCGACCGGCGGGGTGGGACCGCCCCCGCCCGGGTCGCCGAGCAGCTCGAAGCCGTCCTGGCCGAGTGTGAGCAGCTCAGAGCGCGGCTCGGCGGCGGGGCATGAGATGACGCCGATTTACGCGCCGGTAAATTTGAACCGGACTAGAATTCCCGCTCAAGCGATGCGGCTGAACCTGTCGGGCCAGAACTTCGTCACCAAGGGGTGGGACCAATGAGCGTCGTTGCCGGCGTATTCGGTGCCTTGCCGCCGTATCGCTACTCCCAGCGCGAGCTCACGGACTTCTTCGTCAGCATCCCCGAATTCGAGGGCTACGAGGACATCGTCCGGCAGTTGCACGCCAGCGCCAAGGTCAACAGCCGCCACCTGGTGCTGCCGCTGGAGCGCTATCCCGCGCTGACCGACTTCGGCCAGGCGAACCGCATCTTCATCGAAAACGCCGTCGACCTCGGCTGCGAGGCCCTCTCGGGCGCCCTCGACGAGGCCGGCATGCGGCCGCAGGACCTGGACGTGTTGATCACGACGACGGTCACCGGCCTCGCGGTGCCGTCCCTGGACGCCCGGATCGCCGGGCGGCTGGGCCTGCGCGACGACGTGCGCCGCGTGCCGCTGTTCGGCCTCGGTTGTGTGGCCGGCGCCGCGGGCGTGGCCCGGCTGCACGACTACCTGCGCGGGGCGCCCGACGCCGCCGCGGCCCTGATCTCGGTCGAGCTCTGCTCCCTGACCTATCCGGGATACAAGCCGTCGCTGCCCGGCCTGGTCGGCAGCGCGCTGTTCGCCGACGGGGCGGGCGCGGTGGTCGCCGTCGGCGAGCGTCGCGCGGAAAAGGTGGCCGCGGGCGGGCCCAGCATCCTGGACTCGCGCAGCACGCTCTACCCCGATTCGCTGCGCACCATGGGCTACGACGTCGGCGCGGCCGGGTTCGAGCTGGTCCTGGCCAAGGACCTGGCCGAGGTGGTCGAGGAGCACATCGAGCAGGACGTCACCGGCTTCCTCGGCGCCCACGGGCTGACGACGACCGACATCGGCGCCTGGGTCAGCCATCCCGGCGGCCCGAAGATCATCGACGCCATCAACGCGAGCCTGAGCCTTCCGCCCGACGCGCTTGAACTGACCTGGCGCTCGCTGGGTGAGATCGGCAATCTTTCGTCGGCCTCGGTGCTGCACGTGCTGCGGGACACGCTGGCCAAGCCGCCGCCCAGCGGGAGCCCCGGCCTGATGATCGCGATGGGTCCGGGATTCTGCTCCGAACTCGTGTTGCTGCGCTGGCACTGAACTAAGGCGTTGCTTCCTGTGCCCCCCACACCTTCAGTGCTGTCATGACCGCCGACCCCGAGGAGCTCGTTAAGGCCCTCCGCGCCTCGCTCAAGGAAAACGAGCGGCTGAAGCGCGAGGCCCGCGAATACCTCGCCGCGGCAACCGAACCCGTGGCGGTGGTGGGGATGGGTTGCCGGTACCCGGGTGGGGTGGATTCGCCGGAGGCCCTGTGGCGGATGGTGGCCGAGGGCCGCGATGTGGTCTCGGACTTCCCGGCCGACCGCGGCTGGAACCTGGTTGGCCTGTTCGATCCCGACCCCGACGCGGTGGGCAAGTCCTATGCCCGCTGCGGCGGCTTCCTGGCCGACGTGGCCGACTTCGACGCCGCGTTCTTCGGCATCGCGCCCAGCGAGGCGCTCGCGATGGACCCGCAGCAACGGCTGTTGCTGGAGGTGTCCTGGGAGGCGTTGGAGCGGGCCGGGATTGACCCCGTCACCCTGCGCGGTTCGGCCACCGGCGTGTTCGCCGGCATCTTCCACGGCTCGTACGGCGGCCAGGGCAGGGTGCCGGGCCACCTGGAGCGCTACGGGCTGCGCGGTTCGACGCTGAGCGTGGCATCGGGCCGGGTGGCCTACGAACTGGGCCTGGAGGGCCCGGCCATTTCCGTCGACACGGCCTGCTCGTCGTCGTTGGTGGCCATGCACCTGGCGGCGCGATCGCTGCGGGCCGGCGAATGCGACCTGGCGCTGGCCGGCGGCGTGACGGTGATGGCCACCCCGGCGATGTTCATCGAGTTCAGCCGGCAGCGTGCGCTGGCCGCCGACGGGCGGTGCAAGGCGTACGCGGGCGCCGCCGACGGCACCGGTTTCTCCGAAGGCGTCGGCGTGCTGGTGCTGGAACGGTTGTCCGACGCGCAGCGGTCGGGGCATACCGTGCTGGCGCTGCTGCGCGGATCCGCGGTCAACCAGGACGGCGCCTCGAACGGGCTGGCGACGCCGAACGGGCCGTCGCAGCAACGGGTGATCCGCGCCGCGCTGGCCGACGCGCGCCTGCGGGCGGCGGACGTGGACCTGGTGGAGGGACACGGGACGGGCACCACCCTCGGGGATCCGATCGAGGCGCAGGCGGTCTTGGCGACGTACGGGCAGGACCGGTCCGAGCCGCTGTGGCTGGGGTCGATCAAGTCCAACATGGGTCACACGTCGGCGGCGGCCGGCGCCGGCGGGGTGATCAAGATGGTGCAGGCGATCCGCCACGGGGTGATGCCCAAGACGTTGCACGTGGATGTGCCTACGCCGCACGTGGATTGGTCGGCGGGGGCGGTGTCGCTGCTGACCGAGGCGCGGGACTGGCCGGCGCGGGACCGGCCGCGCCGCGCGGGGGTGTCGTCCTTCGGGATCAGCGGCACCAACGCCCACGTCATCATCGAGCAGCCGCCGCCCGAAAGCCCCGCGCCGGCGGGTGATGACGCCCCCGCGCCGTGGGTGCTGTCGGCCCGATCGGCCGACGCGCTGGCCAACCAGGCGTCCCGGCTGCTGGCCCGGGTGAACGACGACCCGGGTCTGCGGGTGGTCGACGTGGCGTGGTCGTTGGTGTCGACGCGGTCGCGTTTCGAGCACCGCGCGGTGCTGGTGGGTGCCGACCGCGAGCGTCTGGCCGCGGGGCTGGCCGAGGTGGCGGCCGGCAAACCGGGTGCGGGCGCGGCGGTGGGCCGGGCGCAGCCGGTCGGCAAGACGGTGTTCGTGTTCCCGGGGCAGGGGTCGCAGTGGGCCGGCATGGGAGCCGAATTGCTGGACAGCTCGGCCGTTTTCGCCGAACACCTGCAGCGTTGCGAGAAGGCGCTCGCCGAACACGTCGACTGGTCGCTGGTCGACGTGATCCGCGGTGCGCCCGGCGCGCCGGGCTTGGACCGGGTGGACGTGGTGCAGCCGGCGCTGTGGGCGGTGATGGTGTCGCTGGCCGAGTTGTGGCGCTCGGTGGGCGTCGTCCCCGACGCGGTGATCGGTCACTCCCAGGGCGAGATCGCGGCGGCGTATGTGGCCGGCGCCCTCTCGCTGGAGGACGCGGCCCGGGTGGTGGCGCTGCGCAGCCGGCTGCTGGTGGAATTGTCCGGTGCGGGCGGCATGGTGTCGCTGGCATGCGGGCTGGGCCGGGCCGAGGAATTGATCGCCGGATGGGGGGAGCGGTTGAATGTCGCTGCCGTCAACGGGGTTTCGGCGGTGGTGGTGTCCGGTGAGGTGGGCGCCCTCGACGAGTTGATGGTCCGTTGTGAGGCCGACGGCGTGCGCGCCCGCCGCATCGACGTGGACTACGCCTCCCACTCCCGGCACGTGGACGCGATTCGTCCGGCGCTGGCCGAGGCGCTGGCCGGCATCGCGCCGCGATCGTCCTCGATCGCGTTGTTCTCCACCGTGACCGGCGAACTGCTCGACACCGCCGCCCTGGACGCCGACTACTGGTACCGCAGCATCCGGCAGACCGTCCAGTTCGAACGCGCCGTGCGCAACGCGTGCGGCGCCGGGTACGGGGTCTTCGTCGAATCCAGCCCACACCCGGTGCTGCTGGCCGCCGTCGAGGACACCGTGACCGACTGCGGCGCCGGCGCTTTGGTAGTCCCGTCGCTGGGGCGCGACGACGGTTCGCTGCAACGGTTCTGGCTCTCGGCGGGCCAGGCCCACGTGGCGGGCGTGCCCGTGGACTGGCGCGCCGCGATCGCCGGTTTGGGCGGCCGTCGCGTCGACCTGCCCACGTACGGCTTTGCGCGGCAGCGCTTCTGGCTGCCGGGCGGCTCCACCGGTTCGGGCGACGTGGCCACCCTGGGCCTGGCCGGCGCCCGGCACGCGCTGGTCGGCGCGGTGGTGCAGCGGCCCGACTCCGGCGGGGTGGTGCTGACCGGCCGGCTGTCGACGGCTGCTCAGCCGTGGCTGGCCGACCACGCGGTCGGCGGCACCGTGTTGTTCCCCGGCGCGGCGTTCGTGGAGCTGGCCATCCGCGCCGGCGACGAGGTCGGATGCGGGGCGATCGAGGAGCTGACGTTGTCGGCCCCGTTGGTGCTGCCGGCGACCGACGGCGTGCAGGTGCAGGTGGTGGTCGGCGCGCCCGCCGCGTTGGGGGAGCGCGAACTGTCGGTGTATTCGGCGGGCGCGCAATCGGAGTGGGTGCTGCACGCGCACGGCTCGGTGCGCCCGGCGGCGGTCGCGCCGTCCGCCGACCTGTCGGTGTGGCCGCCGGCGGGGGCGACGCCGGTGGACGTGGCCGACGGCTACGCGCGGCTCGCGGATCGCGGCTACGAGTACGGCCGGTCCTTCCGTGGGCTGCACGCGATCTGGCGGCGGGGGGACGAGATCTTCGCCGACGTCGCCGTGCCGGACGAGGCAGGCGGTCAGGACGGCGGCTTCGGGATACATCCGGTGTTGCTGGACGCGGCGCTGCACGCGATGGGCGTCGCCGCCGAACAAGGGCAAACCGTGTTGCCGTTCTCCTGGCAGGGGGTGTCGCTGCACGCGGGCGGCGCCTCGCGGGCGCGGGTCCGGATAGCGCCGTCCGGCACCGGGGCGGTGTCGGTCGAATTGGCCGACGGGTCCGGGCTGCCGGTGTTGTCGGTGCGATCGCTGGCGATGCGCCCGGTCTCGGCCGGGCAGCTGGCCGCGGCCGCCGCGCCCGCCGAGGGGCTCTTCGAGGTGGCCTGGTCGCCGATACCGTTGAGCGACAAGGGCTCCGACGCCACGCTGTGGGAGCCGGGCGCGCACGGCGCCCACGCGGTCCGGTCCGTGCACGCGGCCACCACAGAGGCGCTCGGCGTGCTGCAGTCGTGGTTGGCCGATCCGGAGTCCGGGACGCTGGCGGTGCAGACCCGCGGGGCGGTCGCGCTCGCCGGTGAGGACGTGGCGGACCTGGCCGGTGCGGCGGTGTGGGGGCTGGTCCGCTCGGCGCAGGCCGAGCAGCCGGGCCGGGTGGTGCTGATCGACTCCGACGGCTCGTTGGACGCCCGCGCCGTGATCGGTTGCGGCGAGCCGCAATTGGTGGTCCGCGCGGGCGTGGCCTACGCGGCCCGGATGCGGCAGGCCCGCGGCGGATCGGTGTTGCGGCTGCCGCCCGGTGACTGGCGGCTGGACGCGGGCGGCGGGGGCACGCTGGAGGACCTGGTGGTGGCCCCGAGCCCGCGGGTGGAACTGGAGGCCGGGCAGGTTCGCGTGGCCGTGGCCGCGGTGGGCGTGAACTTCCGGGATGTGTTGGTGGCCTTGGGCATGTACCCGGGCGGCGGACGGTTGGGGGCCGAGGGCGCCGGCGTGGTCGTCGAGGTCGGTCCGGGCGTCGAGGGCCTGGCGGTCGGCGATGCGGTGATGGGGCTGCTTGGCGTGGTCGGTTCCGAGGCGGTGGTGGACCGGCGATTGGTCACGCCGGTGCCGCAGGGCTGGTCGCTGGTCACGGCCGCGGGTGTCCCGGTGGTGTTTCTCACCGCGCTCTACGGGTTATCGGTGCTGGCCGGCCTGCGGGCCGGCGAGCGGGTGCTGGTGCACGCCGCCACCGGTGGGGTTGGCATGGCCGCGGTCCAGCTGGCGCGGCACTGGGGCGCGGAGGTGTTCGCGACCGCGAGCCGCGGTAAGTGGGACACCCTGCGCGCCATGGGGTTCGACGACGACCACATCGGCGATTCGCGGACGCTGGACTTCGCGGAGAAGTTCTCGGCGGCCACCGGCGGGGCCGGGGTCGACGTGGTGCTCAACTCGCTGGCCGGTGAGTTCACCGACGCGTCGCTGCGGCTCTTGGCCCCCGGCGGGCGGTTCATCGAGATGGGCAAGACCGACGTCCGCGACCCGCGCGTCGTCGCCGGGGAGCATCGAGGCGCGCGGTACCAGGCCTTCGACCTGCTGGAGGCCGGGCCCGACCGCACCGCGGCGATGCTGGCCCAGATCGTGGAGCTGATGCGCGATGGCGCCGTGACACCGTTGCCGCTCAAGACCTTCGACGTCCGCTGCGCTTCGGCGGCGTACCGGTTCGTCAGCCAGGCCCGGCACATCGGCAAGGTCGCGCTGACCATCCCGTCCGGGCCCGGCGCCGTGCTCAGCGGCTGTGGCGGGCTGGCCGGCGGCAGCGTGGTGATCACCGGCGGCACCGGCATGGCCGGTTCGGCGCTGGCCCGCCACCTCGTCGACCGCTACCGCGTCGGCCACGTGATGCTGGCCAGCCGGGCCGGCGCGGGGGCCGCGGGAGTCGCGGAGCTGGTGGACGAGTTGCGGGAGGCGGGCGCCGAGGTGTCGGTGGTCGCCTGCGACGTCGCGGACCGAGACGCCGTCGCGGCGATGCTGGCCCAGGTTCCGGCGCGGTATCCGCTGCGCGGTGTGGTGCACGCGGCCGGCGTCCTCGACGACGGGCTGATCGCCTCGCTGACCCCGGACCGGGTGGACGCGGTGCTGCGGGCCAAGGTCGACGGGGCCTGGCACCTGCACGAGCTGACCCGGGACCTGGATCTGTCGGCGTTCGTGGTGTTCTCGTCGATGGCCGGCATCGTCGGCACCCCGGGCCAAGCCAACTACGCGGCGGCCAACAGCTTCCTCGACGGCCTGTGCACCCACCGGCGGGCGCACGGGCTCGCGGGCCTGTCGCTGGCCTGGGGCCTGTGGGAGCAGGCGTCGGCGATGACGGCGCACCTCGGCGAGCGCGACAAGGCCCGGATGAGCCGGCTCGGCATCGCGCCACTGTCCACCCAGCAGGCGCTGGAATCCTTCGACGCCGGCATGCTGCTCGAGGCCCCGGTGCTGATGGCCGCCCGCCTGGATCGGATCGCCCTGTCCGACAACGCCGCCGCGCTGCCGCCGCTGCTGAGCGAGCTGGCCACCCGCACCACCCGCCGCGTCGTCGACGACGCCGACGCGACCGCCCTGCTGACCGGTCTCGCCGCGCGCCTGCACGGCCTGACCCCCGAGGCCCGCCACCGCGAGCTGGTCGACCTGGTCCGCGCGAACGCGGCGACCGTGCTGGGCCTGCCCAACCCCGCCGACATCGACCCGGGCCGCGCCTTCGGCGACCTCGGCTTCGATTCGCTCACCGCGGTCGAACTGCGCAACCGGCTGAAAACGGCTACCGGCCTTACCCTTTCGCCCACGCTGATCTTCGACTACCCCACGCCGGCCGCGCTGGCCGGGCACCTCGACGGCCACCTGTCCGCCGACCCGGTTGACGACCAGCCCGACCTGATGGCCCGCTTCACCGACATCACCCGCGAATTGCAGGCGTTGCTCGGCCGGACCGACTGGGACCCATCCGACAGGGCGGCGCTGCGGGCCCGCCTGCAGACTCTGCTCGCGGCCGTGGGCCCCGCCGATCACCTCGACCCCGAGGGCCTCGACGCCGACCTCGACGCCGCCAGCGAAAGCCAACTCTTTGCCATCCTCGATGAAGAACTCGGCCGCTGAGACCGCGATGCCGGATACCACGCAGCACGTCGACTACCTGAAACGCCTGACGGCGGATCTCCGTCGGGCGCGGCGACGCGTCGCGGAGCTGGAAGGCAAGCTTTCCGAACCGATCGCGGTGGTGGGCATGGCGTGCCGGTACGCCGGCGGGGTCGATTCGCCGGAGGCGCTGTGGGAGCTGGTGAACGACGGCCGCGACACGGTGTCGGACTTCCCGGCGGATCGCGGCTGGGATGTCGAGGGGCTCTACGACCCGGATCCCGACGCGGCCGGGAAGATGTACACCCGCCAGGGCAGCTTCCTGCGCGACGCCGCGGCCTTCGACGCGGGCTTCTTCGGGGTGGGCCCCAGCGAGGCCCTGGCGATGGATCCCCAGCAGCGGTTGATGCTGGAGATCTCCTGGGAGGCGTTGGAGCGGGCGGGGATTGACCCGCTGGCCTTGCGCGGCTCGGCGACCGGCGTGTTCGCCGGGGTCATCCACGCCGGCTACGGCGGCGAGGTGAAGGGAGAGCTGGAGGGCTACGGGCTGACCGGTTCGACCCTGAGCGTGACCTCGGGGCGGGTGTCGTACGTGCTGGGGCTGGAAGGCCCCGCGGTGTCGATCGACACGGCGTGTTCGTCCTCGCTGGTGGCCATGCATTTGGCGGCACAGTCGCTGCGCTCGGGGGAGTGTGACCTGGCGCTCGCCGGAGGCGTGACGGTGATGGCCACCCCGGCCGCGTTCGTGGAATTCAGCCGGCAACGGGCGCTGGCCCCCGACGGCCGGTGCAAGGTTTACGCCGGCGCCGCGGACGGCACGTCGTGGTCGGAGGGCGCGGGCGTCCTGGTGCTGGAGCGCCTCGCCGACGCGCGACGGCTGGGGCATCCGGTGGTCGCGGTGCTGCGCGGTTCGGCGGTCAACCAGGACGGCGCCTCCAACGGGCTGACCGCACCGAACGGGCCGTCCCAGCAGCGGGTGATCCGGGCGGCCCTGGCCGACGCCGGGCTGACCGGTGCGGACGTCGACGTGGTCGAAGGCCACGGCACCGGAACGGTTCTGGGCGATCCGATCGAGGCCCAGGCCCTGCTGGCGACCTACGGGCAGGACCGGCCGGCGGACCGGCCGCTGTGGCTGGGATCGATCAAGTCCAACATCGGTCACACGTCGGCCGCCGCGGGGGTGGCCGGCGTGATCAAGATGATCCAGGCGATGCGGCATGGGGTGGCGCCCAAGACGCTGCACGTGGATGTGCCGTCGCCGCACGTGGACTGGTCCTCGGGCGCGGTGTCGGTGCTGACCGAACCCCGGTCTTGGCCGGCGCGCGACGGACAGCGCCGCGCGGGGGTGTCGTCGTTCGGGATCAGCGGGACGAACGCCCACGTAATCGTCGAGCAGCCGCCCGCCGAGCCGGAACCCGTTGCAGCTCAACATGATCAACCGGACGCGGTGCTGCCATGGGTGGTGTCGGCCCGGTCCGCCGAGGCGTTGGCCGCGCAGGCCGGGCGGCTCTTGGCATACCTGGACGCCGAGCCCGCTCTGCGCGCCGTGGACGTGGGCTGGTCGCTGGCCACCACCCGGGCGGCCCTGGAGCACCGCGCCGTGCTGGTGGGCGGCGACCGGGACGCCCTGATGGCGGGGCTGGCCGGGGTGGCGTCCGGGGCGCCCGGCCCGGGCGCGGCGGTCGGGCGAACCCGCCCGGTCGGTAAGCGCGTGTTCGTGTTCCCCGGCCAGGGCTCCCAGCGGCTCGGGATGGGACGGGAGCTGTACCAACGCTTTCCGGCCTTCGCCCAGGCCTTCG
>NZ_LZJB01000098.1:0-891 GCF_001666895.1 Mycobacterium sp. E3298 | reverse complement strand
GCCGGACAGACCGGCGGCCGTTCGGCGCACCGAGGGACTGGGCGTCGTTCGAGCCGGTGCTGCGGAGCGCCTTCGACCCCGGCCTGGTCTCCCTCGACGTGCTCGCCGACGACGCGCGGCCGCGGCTGGTGGAGGCGGCGCGTCTCACCGAGGCGCTGCGCCGCTACGACGACGTCTATCACCACGAATTGCGTTGGTGGACAGCGCCGGGCAGGCACGACGACGGCATCCCCACGGCCGCACTGGTGAGCGACGCGCAGCGGCGCGCCGTCGACGTGAACCGCCGGTTTCCCGCCGACGCGAACGCCCGGCCCGGTTCGGCGGGACTCCAAGATCAAGCGGAGGTGCTCGTCCTGTCCACCCCGGGAGACACCCGCGCGGACGCATTCCTGTGCGGCCAGGTGCTTTCCGCGATCCTGCTGGAATGCACCATCGCGGGTCTGGCGACGTGCACCGTCACCCACGTGACGGAGTTGCCGGCCAGCCGCGACATGGTCCGTCAGCTGATAGCCGACACCGAAGCGGTGCCCCAGGTCTTGATCCGGGTGGGCACCGCCTTCGCGGGCAAGGGCGGCCCGGAACCGACGCCGCGGCGGCCCCTCGGCGATGTCTTGGAGATACGCCGCTAGGGCGGCGGCCCGGATTGTGGCCAAGGATTGCGAAGGGAGTCGACGATGATTGCCGATGCCGGGGACTGGCTCGTCATCAAGAGCGGCACGATCGGTCGCCCGGATCTGCGCGGGCTGATCACCTCCGTGCGTTCCCCCGATGGTGAACCGCCCTACCGGGTGCGGTGGCTGGCCACCGGGGAGGAGGCGACCGTGTTCCCGGGCCCGGACGCCATCGTCGTCACCGCCGCCGAGCAGCAGGCCGCCGACGAGCGGGCACGAG
>NZ_LZJB01000097.1:0-5163 GCF_001666895.1 Mycobacterium sp. E3298 | reverse complement strand
GTTGGTCGACAGGCCGCCACCCACCCACAGATCCAGGCCGGGGCCGTGCTCGGGGTGGTCGACGCCGACGAACGCGACGTCGTGGGTCTCGTGGGAGACGTCTTGCAGGCCGGACACCGCGGTCTTGTACTTGCGCGGCAGGTTCGCGTACTCGGGGTTGTTCAGGGAACGCCGGACGATCTCATCGATCGCGGGCGTCGGGTCGAGCACCTCGTCGAGCGAATCGCCGGCCAGCGGCGAACCGTGGATGCCGCGCGGGCAGTCGCCGCAGGCTTCCGTCGTCTGCAGCCCCACTTCGTCCAGGCGACGCCAGATCTCGGGGACGTCCTCGATGCGGATCCAGTGCAGCTGCAGGTTTTCCCGGTCGCTGATGTCGGCGGTGTCGCGGGCGAATTCGGTCGAGATCTGGCCGAGGACGCGCATCGAGTGCGCCGTCAACGGCTTGCCGTCGGTGCGGACCCGCATCATGAAGTACTTGGCTTCGATCTTGTCGGTGTTGTCGTCGCCGGTCCAGCTGCCGTCGTAACCCTGCTCGCGTTGGGTGTACAGGCCCATCCAGCGGAAGCGCCCGCGCAGGTCGGAGTGGTCGATGCTGTCGAAGCCCTGCTTGGCGTAGACGTTGACGATGCGGTCGCGCACGTTCAGCGGTGCGTCGTCGTTCTTGATCTTCTCGGTGTCGTTGAGCGGTTCGCGGTCACCCAGCGCCCACTGGCCCTCGCTGCGGGTCTTGGCGGGACGTGCTGCGGTCATTGGTGTCTCCTTCGCGGTGCCGGACGGCTTAGGGCTGCTGTCCGCGGCATCGACGCGATGATGTTGTCAGTCAGAGGTGAGCGCGGGCGCTCCGTTGCGCCCACGTCTCATGGCTTCATACTGCCGGGGTCAGGCATAGGGGAGTAGAGGTCGCGCCGTTGTGAGGGCACAACCGTTGGTTGTGTGCGCGGGTTCACTGATCGATGTTGTCAGGCAATGGGTTTTGTCGGTCCAGCCGTACAATTCGCCTGCATGGGCGGTGTTTCGCTCGAGGGTCTTGAACGTGGGGCGCTGTGCGATCTTTTCGGCGAATTGGGCCCGTCCGCGCCCACGCTGCTCCAGGGTTGGACCGCTCACGATCTCGCCGCCCATTTGGTGTTGCGGGAGCGCGATGTCGTCGCGGGGCCGTGCCTCGTGTTGCCCGGCCCGTTCCAGCGGTTCGCCGAGCGGCGCCGGAAGGCGTTGGTGCGACGGGATTTCGGTTGGCTCGTCGCGCGGATCCGGTCCGGTCCGCCGGCCGGGTTCTTCCGCATCGGATGGGTTCGCGCGCTGGCGAACCTCAACGAGTTCTTCGTCCATCACGAGGATGTCCGCCGGGCCAACGGACTGCCGCCGCGTCAGTTGACGGCGGACATGGAGGCCGCGTTGTGGCGCAACGTTCGGCGCGGGGGGCGGTATCTGAGTCGGCGGCTCGGGGGCTTCGGCCTTGAGGTTGCCTGGGCCGGTTCCGGCGAGCAGGTGACCGTCCGAGCGGGTGTGCCGGCATTGCTCAGCGGTCAACCGGGTGAGCTGCTGCTGTATCTCTTCGGCCGGCAGTCCGCGGCGCAGGTGGAGTTGAGTGGACCGCCGGATGCCGTCGCGGCCGTGCGTGCCGCCCGCTTCGGGATGTGAGGCGGAACGCGTCGTCACACGCGCCACACCCGTCCCTGGCAGCGGAGACGTCCAAAGTGCCCGCCTCGTAGCGACAACGGGCGGGCGTGGGGCGCCGCCGGACAGGCCGACGGACCGAATGGGCGGTTGTCGCTATGAGGCGGGCACTTCGGCTAATCCCTCGAAATCGCCGGGGAAGTCCGCGCGATCGCCCGGGGAAGTGCGACCGCCGGGGAAGTCCGCGTGACCGCCGGGGAAGTCCGCGCGGCGAAACCGGCGTCGCCGCGGAGCGGCGGGCGTACCATCAGCTCACGCTCAACGGCGAGCGAGGGCAAAGACATGAACGACACCCACACCGACTCGACGGACGTCGACAAATGGGACCGCGATCTGACCGAACACGTCGTCGCGCTGACCCGGCCGATCGTCAAACGGTATTTCCGCTCCGAAGTGCGCGGCTTGGACAACCTTCCCGAAGGACCGTCGCTGGTGGTGGGTAACCATTCCGGCGGCATGCTGACGTTCGACCTGTCGGTGTTCGCCGTCGACTATTACGACACCTTCGGCTACGACCGCCCCCTCTACGCGCTCGCCTTCGACACCATCTTTTCCGGACCGGCCGCCGAGTTCTTCCGCCGCACCGGCGTGATCCGCGCGACGCGCGAGAACGCCGCCAAGGCGCTGGCCTCGGGCGCGGTCGTGCTGGTGTTCCCGGGCGGCGACTACGACGTGTACCGGCCGACCCTGCAGGAGAACGTCGTCAACTTCGACGGCCGGACCGGCTACATCACCACCGCCCTGGAGGCGGACGTCCCGATCGTGCCCGCCGTCTCGATCGGCGGGCAGGAGAGCCAGCTGTTCCTGACGCGCGGACAGTGGCTGGCCCGCCTGCTTCGGCTCACCAAGTTCGAGCGCAGGTTCTTCCGAACGAACATCATGCCGGTCACGTTCGGTTTTCCGTTCGGCCTCAGCGTCCTGGCACCGGTCAACATGCCGCTGCCCACCAAGATCGTCACCGAGGTCCTGCGGCCGATCGACCTTCGCCATTTCGGCGAGGCGCCCGACATCAAGCGACTCGACGCGCACGTGCGCTGGACGATGCAAAAAGCGCTCAAAGCCCTTGCCGCCCAACGCCACTTCCCGGTTATCGGTTAAGCGCCCGCGAAGACCACGTCGGGATTGAGGATGCCCGCCGGGTCGAAGCTCCGCTTGATGCGGCGCATCAGGTCCACCTTGACCGGGTCCTCCAGCTCGAGGAAATAGGGCGTCTTGGCGCGGCCCAGGCCGTGCTCCCCGGAGATGGCGCCGCCCAATTCCATTGCCAGCGCGAAGATGTCGGTCATCAGCTTCTTGCGCGTGTCGGGGTCTTTGCAGAAGATGGCCAGGTGCACGTTGCCGTCGCCGGCGTGCCCGCAGCCCGCCGCCGCCCCGCCGGCGGCCGCCGCCAGGCCGCGCGCGGCGGACAGGAACTTGGGCATCGCGCCGCGTGGCACCACGGTGTCGATGAGGTCGTCGGCGCCGACCGCCTTCAACGTCCAGAACGCCTTCTCGCGCGCCTCGATCAGCTTGCGTGCCGAACCGCCTTCTAGCACATAGGCGTCTACCGCGCCGAGCTCGGCCAGCAGCTCGCCGGCCTTCTCGACGTCCTCGTCGAGCCGGTCGGCGGTGCGGTTCTCAAGCGCCACAACCAGATACGCGTCACAGCTGTCGCGGACGCTGTCGGGGATGCCCAACTCCAGGTTCTGGGTGTGTACGAGCGCGGCCATCGTCACGTTGTCGATGTACTCCAGGATGTAGGGCGCGAGGCCGCTGCCCACGATCTTGGGGACCGCCGTCATGACCTGGTCGAAGTCGGCGAACGGGGCGAGCACGGCGGCGTTGTGGTCGAGCCGTGGATGCAGCTTGACGGTCACCTCGGTGGCCAGGGCCAGGGTGCCTTCGGAGCCGACGATGAGTTGGGTCAGGTCGTAGCCGGTGGAGATCTTGGCGATCTTGCCGCCGGTGCGGATGAGCTCGCCAGTCGGCAGCGCCGCCTGCAGCCCGAGCACGTTCTGGCGGGCAATGCCGTACTTGACCGCGTTCATGCCGCCGGCGTTGGTGCCGACGTTGCCGCCGACGCTGGACGACAGCTCGCCGGGGTGAACCATGTAGCGCAGGCCGGTGTCGGCGGTCGCGGCGTCCAGCTCGGTGAGCGTGACCCCGGGTTGGACGACGGCGACCTGGTTGATGGTGTCGACCTCGAGGACGGCGTTCATCCGTTCGAAGGAGATCAGCAGCCCATCGACCCGCGGGATCGCCGCGCCCGACAGGCCGGTGCCCGAGCCGCGGGCCGTGACCGGCACGCCAGCGTCGGAAGCGGCCTTCAGCAGCTGCGAAACCGCTTCCGCGGAAACCGGTTTGGCGACATACGCCGGGCGTTGCGGCGGCTTCGTCAAGACCTCGTCGTGCCAGTAGTCCTCGGGGATGGCGTCACCGGTCAGCAGGTTGTGCTGGCCGACGATCTCGGCGAACCGGGCCGTCATGTCGCTCATGAGGCTTCAGCCTATCGCCGCGGTCAGGTGATCGAGGGGATTCCGCATCCGGCCGCGGAGGATCGGCACGCAATCGTCGGGGAGTTGGGTGGTGACCTCCACGCCGGAGCCGTCGAGTTCGTCGAGGAACCCGGGTAGCTGCTCCATCGCGCCGGTGGGCAGGTCGTGCAGGACGACCACGGTGTGCTCGTGGCTGCGGGTATCGGCGAGCGCGCGCTCGACCCAACCGCGCGGGTCGGCCCAGTCGCGCGGGACGCTGTTCCACAGGACGCAGGTGTACTTCTCGGTGATGAGGTGCTCGAGCGCCGTCCGGTTCAGGCAGCGCTTTTCGAGTGCGCCCTCCGTTCCCCACGGCCTGAAGAGCCGATCGGCATCGCCGAAGTCGTCCAAAAGCTCTTGGGTGCCGCGGATCTCGTGAAGCGTCTCCGCCGCAGAGAGCTCGCCGAGGGGCCGGCCGTGGGTGAGGGAGTGATTGCCGATCCGGTGCCCCTCGCGCACCGCCCGCTCCAGCAGCCGGCGCCCCGCCGGCGAGCGGACGTTCTCGCCGACGACGAAGAAGACGGCGGACGCCTGCCGCTGGGCGAGGGCGTCGAGAACCCGGTCCGTGACGCCGGGTGTCGGGCCGTTGTCAAAGGTCAGGGTGATTTTCGGGCGCATTACTCCCCAGCGTACCTTGCCTGACTGATCGATCAGACAGTATCGTGGGCGGATGACCGCGGCGGTTTCGGAGTCCGAGGTGCCTGCCGGTGACGCCCGGCAGCGGATCCTGCAGACGACGATCCAGTGCTTCTGCGCGTACGGCTACGAGAAGTCCTCGATGAAGCTGATCTCGACGAGGGCCGGCGTCTCGCAGACGCTGCTGCACTATCACTTCGAGACCAAGGAAAAGCTCTTCCAGGCGGCGATCGACGACATGGCCAAGCGCATGTTCGCCACGGCGGCGACGCGGCTGCCGGGGCGGCTGTCGGTGCGCGAGGGCCTGACCGAGGCGGCCGGGCTGATGTACGCCTTG
>NZ_LZJB01000096.1:0-7883 GCF_001666895.1 Mycobacterium sp. E3298 | reverse complement strand
TTCGCCAACTTTGTTGCCTGAGAACGAATCCCCGAAGATCGCAAGGAATCTTCCCGGCTGCCCGGGCACTTCGACGATCTCGCCGAGGTCCGCGGCCCCGATCCCCGGGATCCCGGGAATGCCTCCGGTCCCGGCGATCGGACCCAGATCTCTGACCTCGCCTCGCAAGGGGCGTTCCACTATGTCGTCGATGGCCGGGGGCGGGTCGTAGCCTTCGGTGTGCAATGAACCGAGCGCTTTGTGCAGGGTGTCGGAGTAGGCGTTGCGGATTGATTCCATCTGTTTGATGGCATCGCGGACGTCGTCGACGGCGTCGGCGTGGGCACCTTCGATCAATTTCAGCAGTTTGTTGCGTTCCTGCTCGGGCAGGTCCAGCTTCAGATCCTCCTTCGCCGCGCCGATCAGCTTGTCGAGAAACTGCAAATGATGGTCCAGGCTGGCGATTTCTGCGGAGCCCTGCTTCTGCGCGTCGGCCAGCGCGGCGGCGATATTTTCCAGGTCGGCGCCAATCTTGGGCAATTGCTCGGATTGCGCGCCAAGCGATTTTGTTACCCGCTGAACTTCGGAGGAGTCGTTGATCGGATTGTCTCCGTTCTGGTGATTCCACGACGCCTCGAAGCGCTTTCTGGCTTGCTCGAATGCGTGGTCGGCTTCGGCAGAGTGTCGGCCGGCGTTGTGAAACGCCTCCGCCAGCCGCGAGATCTGGAACGGGCTGCCCGCCTGCAGGCTCTGGTTGATCGCCCAGGGGTCACCGCCGGCCGCCCCGATCAGCTCCGCTTCGCTCAGATTTGCCAGCGCCATTGCACGGTCACTGGCCGCTTGACAACAAGAACATCGCCGCCCCCTCTGCGAAGCAAGCGTACCGCCGCATCAGGGCCGGTCGACGGCGAATTCGCCCGCCCGGTCGAGCCGAGGTTGATCTAAGCTTGCGTCCCGGCGAGCTTTCGTGTCGTCAGCGCTTCGGTGTCCTGGAAGGGCCGGCCGTCGGGGCGGAGCAGGTCGTGAAACCAGACCTTCGGAATCGCGGTGTACGGGTGATCCCACGATTCCCACGGGAAGTAGGTCTGGGTCTTCCCGGCGACCAGACCCCAGTTGATGGCGCCGACGTTGTGGCGCTTGGCAATTGGCAGGATTCCTTCCACGGTGCTACCCCGCGGCCTGGCCATGTACTCGGTGCAGAGGATGGGCCTCCCCAGCGGGGCGAGCTCGCCGATCCGGGACTCGAAGCCCGCGGGTTCGGCATAGGAATGGAACGTGACCACGTCCGCGTTGGCCAGCTGGATGTCGCTGATGGCGCTGCGCCCCTGGGGTTGTCCCCAGTCGCCGCGCCACACGCCGCTGGTGAGCGGCTGGCTGGGGTCGACGGCGCGCGCCCATCGGAACACCTGGGGGAGCAGGTTCCCGACGAGCTGTTCCTTGTCGCTGCGCTCGGTGCTTCGGTACACCTTCGCCGGGTTGTCGGGCTCGTTCCACAGGTCCCACCCCAGGACGCGGTCGTCGGTGCGGAACTGCGTCAACACCCCGGTGACGTAGTCGCGCATGACAGCCGCATAGCGGGGATCGCCAAGGCGTTCGGCGCCGGGGCTCTGCACCCAGCCCGAGTTGTGCACGCCGGGGGTCGGCGCGCGCTGCCGCCCCGCCTTCGGCGCCGGATCCCAACACGAATCGAAGAAGACGAACAGCGGCTTGATGCGATGCCGAGCGGCGATGTCGACGAACTGAGCCAGCCGCGTCTGAAAACCCCGTTGATCCTGAGCCCAAAGCTGATCGTGCAGGAACACCCGGGCGGTGTTGTGCCCATAGAACCTGGCCCAGCCGAGTTCGGCGTCGATCCGGCGCGGATCGAAGGTGTCGGGCTGGAACATTTCCAGCTGGTTGATCGCGTTGGAGGTGATGTAGTTGGATCCGACCAGGAAGCCCTGCGCCTGATACCAACGGTTGGCGCGTTCGGCGGGCCATCGGCCCGCTTCCTCCGCCGAGGCGCGTGGCACCCGGGCGAGCGCGGTGCCTGCTGCCAGCAAAACCGGCAGCTTGAGGGCCGTTCGTCGTTGCACGATGTGACGATAAATTTTCCCGGCGATTTCCCCGGGATTTGCCCAGCGCGTCGCGCCGGCTTGACGGGGGAATTGTTATCGCCCCGTCACCTGGCGCTCGTTGGCCCGACCCGCGGGCTAGCGCAACTTGCGGCCGTAACTGTCCTTGACGCTGCCGGTGAACATCATGATCGCGTCGACGATGGCCCAGATGACGCCCGCGAGCAGGACGGGAAAGCCCACAAAGCAGAAGAGCGTGAACACCGTGCCGAAGATGCCGAGACAGAGTTGCGCGACGGCGATTCGACTCGAGTCGAGACAAGAAGCGGCCGGCACCGAACAGCCCGAAAAACAGCTGCAGCAAGCCGGCGGTCGAGGCCGACTTGTCCGACAGCGGTAGTCCGGTGACCGGGTCGCGGCCGTAGGGCGCGTGGGAATCGCCGTAACCGGCATAGCCGGGATACGGCGGATAACCAGGGTATGGCTGCGCGGGCGGCGGAAAGCCCGGCGGCGGAGGCCCGGGCGGCCGCCGGTCCCAGGGTGGCTCATCGGACGGGTTTCCCCGCGGGTCCGGCGTCGACATTGGCCCGAGTTAACCCCGGCACCGGCACCGCGTCCACCTCGGAAGCCCTTAACTCTTTCTCAGGCAAAGATTTGTAGACGCCAATAGTTTCCTATTGCTACTATCGCATCACGACATCATCACGACTCGGTGAGGAGCGCTCCGTGCAGGCACTGTCATTCGATGCGGCCGCCGCCGGAATCGGGACGGATGTGGTCCGCGGCGCCGCTCAAGGTCTGCAGGCCGGTGCCGCCGCATCGCCGGCGACCACCGCTTTGCTGCCGGCCGGGGCCGACGAGGTGTCCGCGCAGGCGGCCCTCGCCTTCGCCGCCGAAGCCTCCGCCTTCCTGGCACTGAACACGGCGGCGCAAGAAGAGCTGGTTCGGATGGGCACGGCGGTGGTCGACATCGCCCGGATGTATTCGGAGGTCGACGCCGCAGCGGCGGGCAGCGTGCTTGCGGTGCGCCCGCTGGCGACCTACCGGATGGCCGGATAACCACCGAGGCCGGCGCCGGCAAATTCGCGCCGGCGGAGACGGCAAAGTTACTTCAAACTTCACCCTCGAGAGCGCGATACTGAAACCGTGCCCGATCGAAACGTGCTAGGCGGTCCGCTGGAACCGTGCGGCACGGAACCACTGACCGGTTACTACCGTGACGGCTGTTGCTCGACGGGGCCCGAGGACATCGGCCGGCACACGATCTGTGCGGTCATGACCGCCGAATTCCTCGAGCACCAGCGTTCCATCGGCAACGACTTGCTGACCCCGGTCCCCGAATACCGATTCCCCGGCCTGCTGCCCGGTGACCGCTGGTGCGTGACGGCGCTGAACTGGCTTCGGGCGCACCAGGATGGCTGCGCCGCGCCGGTGGTGCTGGCCTCCACGCACGAGCGCACGCTCGAGGTGGTGCCTCTCGAGACGCTGGAGGAACACAAGGTCGACGTGCCCGACGACTTGGCGAATCTCTAGGGGCCACGGGGGATCGACGCCCCGGCTCTGTGTCATATTTCTCTTCGGCGACACGTCGAAAAGAGGATCCGGTGGGCTCTGCCGTTGATGACATCGACTTCGATGACCTCACCGCGCCCAAGCTGACCGACGTCCAACGCCAGATTCTGGACTTCACCGAGGCCAAAGTGGTCGACCTCGACATCGACCGGATGCTTGCGGAGGCGGTCGAGCAGGCCGGGCTGGAGCGGGGAGCCGACCTCGACGACGTCGACGGCTTCGCCGGTCGGCTCGCCGCTCACGTCGCCGCGATCGACGGCGACGAGGGCCTGCGACAGCTGACACGGTCCTCGCTGCGGCAACGAGTCGTGCGTCTGCTGCGCAACCGGTTGTCGCTGACCGAACTCCTCAAGCGCTACCCGGAAATCGAAGCCATCCCGATCGAGAAGCCGTTCATCGTCGTCGGGATGCCCCGGTCGGGCACCACGCATTTGGTTAATCTCATTGCCGCCGACCCGCGCCGTCGGGCGTTGCCGTACTGGGAGAGCCAAGAACCCATTCCCGCCCCCGGGCAGGGCCCCGACATCTCCGGCGTCGACCCGCGTTACGCGCGAGCCAAATCCGAGCACGACGCGCTGATGGCCAGCGCGCCGTTGGTCGCAGCCATGCACGACCGATTCCCCGAGGCGATCGAGGAAGAGGTCGAGCTCCTCGACCTCGATCTGGCCGCCTACGTCCTGGAATGGCATGCGCGCGTGCCGGACTGGCGCGATTACTACCTGGGCCTCGACCAGAGCCGCCACTACGCATACCTACGGAAGGTGCTGCAGGCCTTGACCTTTCTGCGGGGCCCGCGGACCTGGATCCTGAAGAGTCCGCAGCACTGTGAACAGCTCGGCCCGCTCATGGCGACGTTTCCCGACGCGACCGTGGCCTTCACGCACCGCGATCCCGTGGCGGTGATCCAGTCGGCGATCACGATGATGGCCTACTCCGATCGACTGCGCCGAACCAGCATCGAGCCGGACTGGCTGGTGGACTATTGGAGCGACCGGGTGCACCGACTGCTCAGCGCGTGCGTGCGCGACCGCGACCTGGTGCCGGCCGAACGCAGCATCGACATCAGTTTCCATCAGCTGAACGGCAACGAGATGCCAGTCCTCGAAAGCCTTTATCGCTGCGGCGGCGTCGAACTGACACCGAAGGTGCGGGCTCGCTTCGAGAAGTATCTGGACGGCAACCCGCGGGGCAAACACGGCCGCATCCGCTACCACCTGCACCGCCACTTCGGCGTCACGCCCGACGAGTTGCGCGGGCGCTTCGACTTCTACTTCGACAAGTTCGACGTCCAGGCCGAGACCTAGCTGGAAGGCAACGACAGCGATGAGTTCCGATCCGATCTACCGCAGCCGGCCCGGCGCCGACGCCATGCGGCCCGCTTCCGCCGAACGGGCGGAAGAGGTCGCGCCCGGGCTGTGGTGTTCACCGGGGCTCTCGAACTCCTACCTACTCACCACGCGTGACGGCCGCGTGATCGTCAACACCGGCATGGGTTTCGAGGGCCCGGTGCACCGCGCGAACTTCGACGCCGTCGATCCCTCGCCGGTGCGCTATATCGTCTTCACGCAAGGACACGTCGACCACGTCGGCGGTTTGGACAGCGTCCGCGACCCGGAGACGACCGTCGTCGCCCAGGCGAATTGGACGCTCTGGCGAGACGACAACGAACGACTCATTCCGTATCGCGCCAGTCGCAGCGCGTTCGCGTTCAAAGAGACCCTGGCCACCGGCATCCAAGCCATTCAACGGCGGTTGGGTAGCACCCGGTTGGCCGGCCAGAGCGTTCCCGTCGTGGACCTCGATTTCGAGGACACCCTGACACTAGAGGTCGGCGGCCGGCGGTTGGAACTGATCGCCGTGCCCGGCGGCGAAACCACCGACTCCCTGGTGGTGTGGCTGCCGGACGAGCGGATTTGCCTGTGCGGGAATGTCTTCGGTCCGCTGTTCGGACACATTCCCAACCTGGTCACTATGCGCGGCGACCGGTATCGCGACGCCCTTACCGCCATCTCCTCGGTGGAGAGGGTGCGTGACCTGCGACCCGAACTCCTGGTGACTGGTCATTTCGAACCGATAGCGGGCCCCGAGCGCATTCATGCCGAGCTGACCCGGCTGCGCGACGCGATTCGGTACGTCCACGACCAGACGGTCGAGGGGATGAACGCGGGCAAGGACGTGCGAACCCTGATGCGGGAGATCACGCTGCCCGCGGAATACGAAGTGGGACAAGGCTATGGGAAGGTGGCCTGGGACGTGCGGGCCGTCTGGGAAAACTACTCCGGCTGGTTTCACCACGAGTCGACCACCGAGCTTTATCCGGTCGGGTTCGACGCCGTCGCCGCAGACGTGGTCGAGCTCGCCGGGGCCGACGCTTTGGTGGGCCGGGCGCGGGAACACCTTGCCGCCGGTCGCCCGCTGCAAGCCATCCATCTTGGCGAGCTCCTTCCGTCCGACCATGCCGGGGCTCGGGCGGTGCTACGCGAGGCACACGGAGAACTGTTGGCCGCCAGCACGAACTTCTGGGAGACCGCCTGGCTGAAGAATCAGATAGCGAGGAACTCATGACGGCACGGGTCAGCTTCGACTTCACCGGCACCACGGCGCTGATCACCGGCGGCACCAGTGGGATCGGGCACGCGACCGCCGTCTTGTTCCGCGACGCCGGGGCCCACGTCGCGGTCACCGGAACGCGACCGGCGGCCGCCGACTACCAGGCCGATCTGTCCGGCATGGAGTATCACCAGCTGCAGATCAGCGACCCCGATTCGGTGGACGCGCTGGCGCGGAAGTTCACCAGCCTCGACGTGCTGGTCAACAACGCCGGTGCCAATTTCCCCGGCGGCCTTGACGAATCGAAGCCGGACGGATTCGAGGCATCGGTCGCGCTGAACCTCACCGGACCGTACCGGTTGACGCTCGGGCTCTACCGCGCGTTGAAGGCGTCGACGGCGGACGGCGGCGCCAGCGTGGTGAACCTGGCGTCGATGTCGGCGCTGCGGGCCGTCCCCTTGGTGCCGGGATACGGCGCGGCGAAGGCCGGGATCGTCTGCGTCACCAGGAACCTCGCCGTCAAATGGGCCGGTAAGGGGATTCGGGTGAACGCGGTGGCGCCCGGCGCCATCGACACCCCGATGACCGCACCGATGCAGGGCTCGGCCGAACTGGTGGAGTCCGAGCTGGCGCACATCCCGTTGCGCCGCTTCGGTTCCGTCGGCGAGATCGCCCCGACCATCGCCTTCTTGTGCACCGAGCAGAGCAGCTACACCAGCGGCGCGGTGTTCGTCGTCGACGCCGCCTCAGACTGCGTCTGAAAACCGAGGAGACACATGACAAGTGCCCTGCGCCCCGAGGATTTCTACCACACCGGCGTCATCGTCCCCGACCTCGACGCCGCCATGGCCCGGCTCAGCGCGCTGGCCGGCTACCGCTGGATCGCCCCGATGACCTACACCCTGCCGTTCCGCACGCCGACCGGCGTCCGCGAGTTGACGTCCACAATCGTTTACTCACTGCAGAGCCCACACCTGGAATTGGTGCAAGAGGTGCCCGGGACCCCATGGATGGCCGCGCCGGGCAACGCGGTTCACCACCTCGGCTATTTCAGTGACGACCTCGCCGCGAGCGCCCAAGCGCTCGAGGCCAACGGCTTCGCCCTCGAGATGACGGCGGACGTGCCCGGATCCGAACTCGGGCTATTCGCTTACTACACAGACTCTTCGGGGGCGCGCATCGAGATCGTCGATCGGGCGCTGTTCCCGGACTTCCCCGCCTTCCTGCAGTCGATGGCCGCCCCACAGGAGGCGTGACGTGTTGCTAACGGTGCTGCGCTTCAACTTCGCCTCCCCGCACGGCGAACCCCGCACGCAGAGCAGGCTGTTGTCGGCCGCCCTCGAATTGGCGCAGTGGGGCGAGGCGCACGGCATCACCTCGATCAGCGTCGACGAGCATCACGCGACCGGACACGGCTGGAGCTGCAACCCCATCATGGCGGCCGCGATGTTCTTGGCCCGGACCTCGACGCTGATCGCCAGCGTGGATTGCGCGCTGGGCCCGCTGTGGAATCCGGTCCGGCTCGCTGAGGACATCGCGCTGGTCGACAACATGAGCCGCGGCCGCCTACACACCACGGTGGGCCTCGGCTATCGTACGGTCGAATATGACGTCATGAGGACCGATTTCGCGCGCCGAGGCGCGCTGATGGACAGCCTGCTCGAACGGATGCTGTCGGTGTGGTCGGGTCCAGGTGCCGACGCGGGAATCTGCACCGGCACCTGGACC
>NZ_LZJB01000095.1:0-5068 GCF_001666895.1 Mycobacterium sp. E3298 | reverse complement strand
CAGCGGGCCGGCCTGATCGACCGCCGTCAGGCGAAGCCGGCGTCGGCGGGCACTCCCCGCGGCGGCACCGTGTACCTCACGGCCGCCGATGCTGCGGGGATGATGGTGTCGATGATCCAGTCGAACTACATGGGATTCGGGTCTGGGGTGGTGGTGCCGGGAACCGGCGTCTCGTTGCAGAACCGCGGAGCGGGTTTCGTTGCGGATCAAGGTCATCCGAATCAGGTCAGGCCGAATAAGCGACCCTTCCAGACGATCATCCCGGGCTTCGTCACCAAGGACGGCGCGCCGATGATGAGCTTCGGAGTGATGGGCGGGCCGATGCAGCCCCAGGGGCACGTGCAGGTCGTGGTCCGCATCGCCGACTATGGCCAAAATCCGCAGGCGGCTTGCGACGGTCCCCGGTTTCGCTGGGTGCAGGGCATGCAGATCAGCTGCGAACCGGGATTTCCCACGTCGACCCTCGACGGATTGCGTCGTCGCGGGCACGACCTGCTCGGGGTCGACGACTACAACCAGTTCGGCAGCTGCCAGGCGATCTGGCGGCTCGACGGCGGATATCTCGCCGTCAGCGATCCCCGCCGAGACGGCCAAGCCGCGGGTTACTGAACGCTGATCTTGCCTTCAGCGGCCAGCAGCGCGATATCACCACGAAAGTGGCTGCCGGGCAGTCGAATCGACCCCATCAGCTCATACGCCTGCGCACGCGCGGCGGCAAGGTCGGGGCCGGTGCCCACCACCGACAGCACCCGACCGCCCGAGGAGACGACCTCTCCGTCGTCGCGGCGCGCCGTACCCGCGTGCAGCACTCCCTCGGTTTCCGAGCCCGCGACCACGTCGCCGACGCGGGGACGGCCGGGATAGTTCTCGGCCGCCAATACCACCGTGACGGCCGCACCCTGCTCCCAGCGCAACTCACCGAAGTCGGCGAGCTTGCCGGTACCCGCGGCGTACAGCAGCTGGCCGAGCGGTGAACCCAACAACGCCAGCACAGCCTGGGTCTCGGGATCACCGAAACGGCAGTTGAATTCGACCACCGCCGGTCCCTTGCCGGTGATCGCCAGCCCGACGTACAGCAAACCGCAGAATGGGCAGCCCCGCCGAACCATCTCAGCCGCAACGGGTTCGACGATGTTGGTGACGATGTCGCGGTACAGGTCGTCGGGAAGCCACGGCACCGGCGCATAGGCACCCATGCCGCCGGTGTTGGGGCCGGTGTCGCCGTCGCCGACACGCTTGAAGTCCTGCGCGGGCAGCAGCGGCACCACGGTTTCACCGTCGACGACGCAGAACAGCGACACCTCGGGCCCGTCCAGGAACGACTCGAGCAGCACCGGGTGCCCCGCCTCGAGCAGCCCGGCGGCGTGCGCGCGCGCGACACCGCGATCCGCGGTCACCACGACGCCCTTGCCGGCGGCCAGCCGGTCGTCCTTGACCACCCAGGCCGGGTCGCCCGCAGGAGGCCCGAACCGGTCCAGTGCGGCATCCAAATGGGCGGGGCTGTCAACGGTTTCGCTGGTCGCGGTGCGCACGCCGGCAGCGGCCATGACCTCCTTGGCGAACGCCTTGGACCCTTCGATGCGCGCGGCGTCCTTACTGGGCCCGAAGCAGACGATGCCGGCCGTTCGCAGGGCGTCGGCCACGCCCAACACCAGCGGGACCTCCGGGCCGATGACCACCAGGTCGGCCCGGACCTCCCGCGCCAGGGCGACGACGTCGGAACCGGACGTGATGTCCACGTCGTGCTGCTCGGCGACCCGGGCGGTGCCGGCGTTGCCGGGGGCGACAAACAGCTCCGTGACCTGCGGGTCTTTCCGAAGCGCCAGCAGCAGCGCATGCTCACGGGCACCCGAACCGATCACCAGGACTCGCACGACACGTCAGACTAGCCGGGGCAAACGCCAAACGCCTACGGCACCCGCGTTCACAGAATCTTTTCGAGCAGATTTTTGAGGTCTTTCCGCTGCGCGACGGTGAGGCGTCCGAGACGCTTGTCGAACTCCGCGGACAGCAGCGCCAGCCCGTCCGTGGCGGCTTTGCGCCCGGCCGGGGTGAGTAAGAGCCGATGGCGCCGCAGGTCGCTGGCGTCGATCTGGCGCCGCACGAAGCCCGCGGCCTCAAGCCGTTTGAGGTAAACCGTGATCGTCGCCTTGGGCATGCTCAACGCCGCAGCGAGTTCGGCCGGATAGGGGTGCTCGTCGATCTCCGCAAGCAGGAAGAGCTCCTTGGATTCGAGCCCCAGCGCGCAGATGTCGGCCTCGGCGCACGAGATGACCGACAGCAGCACCCGATAGTTCAACGACCAGATCTTGGCCGCGTCGACCGCTGGCACCGACTTGCCAGATCGTTCAGACATAAACTAGTTTAGGAATGAACAAACACATAATCGAACAATTTACCAGAAAGTGGCCACCATGCCTCTGGATCAGTACGTGACACTCGGACGCTCCGGCCTGCGCGTCAGCCCCCTGTGTCTGGGCGCCATGACATTCGGCGAGGACCTCGGCTGGGGCACCAGTGTCGAGGAGTCTCAACAGATCATCGATCGATACACCGACCTCGGTGGCAACTTCATCGACACGGCCAACTTCTACACCCGAAGCCACTCCGAGAAGATCATCGGTGACCACATCGGGCGCGACGCCGGTCGCCGCGATCGCCTGGTGATCGCGACCAAGTTCAGCGGCAACCTGTATCCGGGAGATCCCAACGGCGGCGGCTCGGGCCGCAAGTCGCTGATCAACGCCTGCGAAAACTCGCTGCGGCGTCTGCAAACCGACTACATCGACCTGTACTGGCTGCACATCTGGGATGCCAACACACCCATCGACGAGACGATGGCGGCGCTCGACGATCTCGTCCGCGCCGGCAAGGTCCGCTACATCGGCGTCTCGGACACCCCGGCGTGGAAGATCGCCCAGGCCAACCTCATCGCCCGGTTCCGCGGCTGGTCGAGCTTCGTCGGCCTGCAGGTCGAGTACTCACTGCTGGAGCGCTCCATCGAACAGGAACTGGTTCCGATGGCGTCCGAATTCGGCCTCGGCATCACACCGTGGTCGCCGCTCAAGGGCGGCGCGCTGAGCGGCAAGTACACCCGGGCCAGCGCCGGCCGGCAGGACTCCGGCCGCGGCGCGATGGTCGACGCCTTCCTCGACGACAAGACCTACGCCGTTGTCGACGAACTCGAGCTCATCGCCAAGGCCCACCAGACGAACGTCGCCAGCGTGGCGCTGGCCTGGGTGCGCGCGCAGCCTGGCGTCTCGTCCGTCATCATCGGGGCGCGCAGGCTCTCGCAGCTCAACGACAACGTCCTCGCCGTCGACGTGGGCCTCGGCGCCGACGAACTGGCGCGGCTCGACGAGCTGACCAAGCCGAAGTTCGGGTTTCCGAACAACATGCTGGAGATGGCGCCGGGCATTCTCAACGGCGGGACGTCGGTCAACGGCGTCTCCGGACCGATTTCCGAGTACGTGATGCCCGAAGGCGGGCGGCCATACTGATTGACCGTCAGCCGAGTGCCTCATAGATCAGCCGGGTGTATTTCCGCGTCCGATCGGTTCCGCCCGATGTGACTTGTCCCATCTTGTTCATCACATAGGCGAACGTGGTGCGGCGGTCGACGTTCATCACCACCATGGAGCCGCCCCAACCGCCCCAGTAGCAGGTCCTCTCGTCGGGGATGTCGGGCACCGCCTCCGGATGGGGGAGGGCAAACCCGATGCCCCACCGTGCCGGCATGGCCAGCACCAGATCGGTGCCGTTGGCCTGCTCCTCGAAGATCAGGTCGATGGTGTCGGGTCGCAGGAACCGTACGCCATTGATCGTGCCGCCCAACGAAATCGGGGACAGGGCGCGGACCAGCGAACGCGCGTTGGCGTGTCCGTTGGCCGATCCGATCTCCGCTCGGCGCCACGCCGTCGTCTCGGCTGCCAGCGCGGTCTCCGCGGCGGGCGGGATCGCGGCGAACGTCTTATACATCGGATGGTCATGGGGGACCGCGTCGAGCGGCACGTCCAGCGGAGGCGGCGGGACCAGTTCGGCGATTCTGTGGTCGTCTTCGGGCCGGGCGCCGATCTGCAGGTCAGCGCCGAGCGGCTCGGCGATCTCCTGTCGCACAAAGTGTTTCAGCGTCATGCCGGTGGTTCGGCGGACCAGTTCGCCGACGAGGTGCCCAATGGTCACCGCGTGGTATCCCGACGCGGTGCCGGGTGGCCACCGCGGCGCCTGGCCTGCAAGCTGAGAAGTGGCTTTTCCCCAGTCGTAGACGTCCTCCAGGGCGAAGGGGGGCTCCCAGCCGGACATCCCGGAGGTGTGGCTGAGGATGTGGCGCACCTCGACGTCCTGCTTGCCGTTGGCGGCGAACTCGGGCCAGTACTTTGCGACCGGGGCGAACGGGTCGAGCAGGCCGCGGTCGATCAGCATCAGCGCCGCGAGCGCGGTCACGTTCTTGGTGCTGGAAAAAACGTTGACGATGGTGTTTTCCGACCATTCGCGGGTTCTGGCCCTGTCGGCATGCCCGCCCCAGATGTCCACGACGACGTCGCCGCCGACATCGATGGCGATCGCGGCGCCGAGTTCGCCGCCGGTGCTGACTTCGTCGGCCAGCGCGGCGACGAGATCCTCGAAGCGGCTGTCGTAGTGGCCGTGCAGCACGCCCGTCGTGAAGTTGGCGTCGATCGAGTCGCGGTTGCCGGCAAGACCGGTCTGGCTGTTCATCTGTACCTCCTTGAGTCCGAGGAACCAAGTGTGCGATGACGGCCGGCGAAGAACATTGGTCAAGGCGCGTAGATCCTCCGCGGACGCGGCCGAGCGGACGTATAGGCCATTCTGCTGATGTTTGCCGCGTCTGATCGACGCACGCTGGCTAACATGACTGAGACCGAGCGGTGCGCGGACACGCTGCGTTTGAACTGGAGCGATTTGGGGTTGAGCGAGCTCCCGACGGGAACCGTGACGTTGCTGCTGGCCGACGTCGAGGGCTCGACGCGGTTATGGCAGACCCAGCCCGATGAAATGCGCGCCGCCGTCACGCGGCTGGACCAGGCGGTGTCGGACCTGGTGACCGAGC
>NZ_LZJB01000094.1:0-772 GCF_001666895.1 Mycobacterium sp. E3298 | reverse complement strand
CGAGGTCGCGCAGTAGCTGCACCCGCGCCTTGAGCGCGTACGCCGGCGGCCCGAGCTCGGCGAACACCACGCCGTGGTAGCTCGGGTCGGGCGTGGTGAAGCCGGGGAAGCGGCCCTGCGTCCAGTCGAAGGTGCCGCCGTCGACGATGACGCCGGCGATGGCCGAGCCGTGCCCGCCGAGGTACTTGGTGGCCGAGTGCACGACGATGTCGGCGCCGTGGGCGAACGGCTGGATCAGGTAGGGCGTGGCGATGGTGTTGTCGACGATCAGCGGTATTCCGTTGGAGTGGGCGACCCCGGCCACCCCGGGAATGTCCAGCAGGTCGATCTGCGGGTTGGAGATCGTCTCGCCGAAGAACGCCTTGGTGTTGGGCCGCACCGCGGCCTGCCAGGAGTCCAGATCGTCCGGGTCGTCGACGAAGCTGACCTCGATGCCGAGCTTGGCCAGCGAGTAGTGGAACAGGTTGTACGTGCCGCCGTAGAGCCGCGGGCTGGAGACGATGTGATCTCCGGCACACGCGAGGTTCAGGATCGCGAAGGTCTCCGCGGCCTGCCCGGAGCTCAGGAAGAGCGCGGCCACGCCACCCTCGAGGGCGGCGATGCGCTGCTCGACGACGTCGGTGGTCGGGTTGCCGATCCGGGTGTAGATGTTGCCCGGCACCTCGAGCCCGAACAGGGCGGCGGCATGGGTGGTGTCGTCGAACGTGTACGAGGTGGTCTGGTAGATCGGCAGGGCGCGGGCGTTGGTGGCCGGGTCCGGGTGCTGGCCGGC
>NZ_LZJB01000093.1:0-1742 GCF_001666895.1 Mycobacterium sp. E3298 | reverse complement strand
GACCGCGCCGCTGGTGACCTCGATGCGCCGCGCCGTCGAGCACCGCGCCCTGATGACGATCGCCATCGGGGAGGTGGACCTCGCGAACACCTCGACGATCGCCGTCGCCACCCTCGACCGAGGCTGGATTCTGTACTCGCACAAGCCACCCCACGGTCTGCCGCTCGGTCGGTGCGCACAGTCGACCCCCGTGGACCGGGTGTGGAGGTCGCTGCGCAGGCTCAACGACCAGCAGATCGCCCACGGCGACCTGCGCGCCAACGAGATCACCTTCGATGAGGGCACGGTGCGCTTCGGTGGCTTCCACAACGCCGAATACGGTGCCAGCGAGGCCCAACTGCAATCCGACATCGCGCAGCTGCTGGTGACCACCTCCGCCCTGTATGACCCCAAATCGGCGGTGGCCGCGGCCATCGACGCGTTCGACAGGGACACCATCCTGAGCGCGTCGCGTCGGTTGACGAAAGTGGCTGTGCCGCGGCTCATTCGGAGGTCCGTCCCGAATGCGGGCGCCGTCATCTCGGCGGCCCGCGCGGAGGTGAAGCGCCAGACCGGGGCCGACCAGATCAAGACCGAGACCATCACCCGGTTCACCCGCAGCCAGCTCATCCAGCTGGTGCTGTTCGGCGCGCTGGTGTACGTCGCCTATCCCTTCATCAGCACCGCGCCCACGTTCTTCTCCCAGCTGAGGTCCGCCAACTGGTGGTACGCGCTGCTCGGCTTGGCGGTGTCGGCGCTGACGTACCTCGGCGCGGCCGCGGCCCTATGGGCCTGCACCGACGGGACGGTCAACTATTGGCGGCTGTCATTCGTCCAGGTGGCCAACACCTTTGCCGCGACCACCACGCCAGCCGGCGTCGGCGGGCTCGCGCTGTCCACCCGGTATCTGCAAAAGAGCGGCCTGTCGGCGATGCGAGCCACCGCGGCGGTCGCGCTGCAGCAGGCCGTGCAGGTGATCGTGCACCTCTTGCTCTTGATCTTCTTCAGCGTGGTCGCGGGCGCGTCGATGCACCTGTCGCACTTCGTGCCGAGCGCCACGATGCTGTACCTGATCGGGGGCGTGGCACTCGGCATCGTCGGCACCTTGCTGTTCGTGCCGAAGTCGCGGCGCTGGCTGGCCACCGAGGTGCGCCCGAAGCTGAACGAGGTGACCGGCGATCTGGTGAAGCTGGCCCGCGAGCCGCGGCGACTGGCGCTGATCCTGCTCGGTTGCGCGGGAACGACTCTCGGCGCGGCGCTGGCGCTGTGGGCCAGCGTCGAAGCGTTCGGCGGCGGCACGACGTTCGTCACCGTCACCGTGGTCACAATGGTCGGCGGGACACTGGCCTCCGCCGCGCCGACACCCGGCGGCGTCGGCGCCGTCGAAGCGGCGCTGATCGGTGGCCTGGCCGCCTTCGGCGTTCCGGCGGCCGTCGGGGTGCCGTCCGTGCTGCTGTACCGGGTGCTCACCTGCTGGCTGCCCGTGTTCATCGGCTGGCCCGTGATGCGCTGGCTGACCAAGAACGAGATGATCTAACGGGCGCTGAGCGCGCTCACTCGCTCCCTGCCTGCACGACCACGAGAATCGTTGACGTGCGGGCGCTTTCGCCGACCCTGGAAGTCAGGTTGACCAGGTAGTACTCCTCGGGCACCGACCGTGCGACCGCGATCGGAACGTCGACGGTCGCCGACCCGTCGGCGGAGAATTGGCCAGCCATGGGCGTCACGGTGATCCCGCGGTCCGAGGCGGCGCCGGTGACCGT
>NZ_LZJB01000092.1:0-6759 GCF_001666895.1 Mycobacterium sp. E3298 | reverse complement strand
GCGCGGTGGCATCTGAGTCCGAATGTGCGGGCTTGACGCCCTGGTGTGCTGTATATTTGCCTGACTTCTGGCACCAGCAAAGCGGCGCGGGAGTAAAAGTCACTGCGACGAAGGAAAGTCGGCTGCCATGAGTTATCCCCCAGGGCCGTACGAAGGCTCGCCGGAATGGCAGGGTCAGCAGCCGGAATGGCAGGGTCAGCCGCCCGGTGGGCAGGGGCAGCCGCCGGGTTGGCAGGGCCAGCAACCGGGTTGGCCGGGCCAGCAGCCGGGTTGGCAGGCGCCGCAACCGGGCTGGCCGGGCCAGCAGGAGCCGGACAACTACCTCGTCTGGGCCATCCTGTGCACCGTGCTGTGCTGTCTGCCGTTCGGAATCGTGTCGATCGTCTACTCCACCAAGGTGTCCGGACTCTGGTCCCAGGGGCGGTACGCCGAGGCGCAGGCCGCCGCCGACAACGCCAAGAAATGGGCCATCATCGGCGCCATCGCGGGCGCGGTGTTCGCGGTGATCATGGTGATCCTGTATGTGGCCATCGGCGTGATCGCCGTCTCGAACCTGCCGTCGACCACGACCACGACGTATTCCGGCTTCTGACAACGCTTTAGGCGAGTTCTAGTCGCGGATCGCGTCGACCAGACCCCAGGCCAGCGCCGTTTCGGCGTCGATGGTGCGCCCGGACAGCACGAGATAGGCGGTGCGCCACCGGCCGATTCGGCGGGTGACGCTGAGCGTCCCGCCGGCGCCGGGGATCAGCCCCAGCTCGAGTTCGGGAAGGCCGAACACCGAATCCTCCCGCGCGGCCACCCATCCGCAGAACGCCGCCATCTCCAGCCCGCTGCCCAGCACGCGGCCGTGCACCTCGGCCCGGCAGGCGTCACCGAGCCGGGCGGTCAGCGCGTCGAGCGCCAGCGCGGGGCTGTGCCGGGTGCGGGCCAGGTGCGCGCTCGCGGGGTCGGCGAAGGTGCCGAACTCGGCGAGGTCGCCCCCGCTGCAGAACGACGGCCCGTTGCCGCGCAACACGATCCCGGACACGGACGGGTCCAGTAGCGCGACGGTCAGCGCCTCCAGAAGCGCGGCGCGGGCGTCGGTGGAAAACGCGTTGTGGCGCTGCGGCCGGTTGAACGCGATGCACACGGTGTCGCCGTCGCGGTGGGCCAGCACCGGGTCGGCGATGTCGGGCATCTCGGCCGGACCGCGTTCGCCCAGCCAGCGCGCGAATTCGGGTCCGGCCTGCAGGGTCGAGTACGCCAGCGATTCGATCACCACCCCAGCCAGCGCCGGGCCGCCCGGGTCCACCCCGCGCAGCACATCGTCACAGACGCTGCTGGCGTGCGGCCAACGACGACACCGCGCGGTCAGCCGCGCGAGCGCGTCGGGAACCGACTCGACCGTGATCGCCCGCCGATCGTGACAGCGGTCCTCGGTGACGGTGAAAGTCGCTGCCTCCAGCCAGGATTCACAGCGCTCGAGGTCGGAAGCGGCGCCGTGCGCCAGGATCACCCCCGGCGGGGATGCGGGACCGGCATCCGGCGGGCTCGCCAGGTCCACCACCTGGAGCATGGGTCACACCGAGTATTTCTCGATCAGCCCGTTCTTGTAGAGCTTGCCGGTGTCGGTGCGCGGCAATTGCGTCTCGAACGCGATCGATTTCGGACATTTGTAGTGCGCCAGTCGGTCTCGCAGCCAGGCCAGCAGCTCGTCGCCGAATTCGTCGGTGGCGTCACCCGGGTCGACGGTCTGCACGGCGGCGAGCACGCGTTGCCCCATCTCGTCGTCGGGAACCCCGAACACGGCCGCGTCCAACACCTTCGGGTGGGTGACCAAGAGGTTTTCGGCCTCCTGCGGGTAGATGTTCACCCCGCCCGAGATGATCATGTGGTGGCGCCGGTCGGTCAGGTACAGGTAGCCCTCCTCGTCGAGGTAGCCGATGTCGCCGACGGTGGCCCAGCCGTGCTTGCTGCGGGAGGCCGCGGTTTTCGTGGGGTCGTTGAGGTATTCGAACGAATATCCGCCCTCGAAGTAGATCTCTCCGGCCTGCCCGGGCGGCAGCTCGTTGCCGTTCTCGTCGAGGATGTGCAGGGCGCCCCCCATCGGTTTGCCGACCGAGCCGGGGTGCGCCAGCCACTCTTCGGCGGTGATCAGCGTCGACCCGTGCGCCTCGGAGGAGGCGTAGTACTCGTCGATGATCGGCCCCCACCAGTCCATCATCTGCTTCTTGATCTCCACCGGGCAGGGCGCCGCCGCGTGCATGACCCGCTGCAGGCTGGACAGGTCGTACGAATTACGCACCGCCTCAGGCAGTTTCAGCATGCGGGTGAACATCGCCGGGACGAACTGGCCGTGCGTGACGCGGTGACGCTGGATGGCGTCGAGGCAGCCCTCGGCATCGAATTTCTCCAGCACCACCGTCGTGACCCCGCCGGCCTGCGCGCTCATCGACCACACCGAGGGCGCCGTGTGATACAGCGGCGCCGGGCTCAGGTAGATCGAGTCCGGGTTCATCCAGAAGCTCACCAGCGCCGACATCATGCCGGGCGCCTCGGACGGCGGAACGTGCGGCAGTTCGCGTTTGATGCCCTTGGGCCGGCCGGTGGTGCCCGACGAATACTGCAGCAGGTCGCCCTCGAGTTCGTCGTCGATCGGGGTGTCGGGCTCGCCCGCAACGCATTCGGGGTAGCGCTGCCAGCCCTGGAGTTCGTCGTCGGCGATCAGCAGCAGCCCGGGCAGGCCGCCGGGCAGGTGCTCGGCCAGGTTCTCGCACGTCTTGCGCAGCGCCGCCGACCCGATGATCGCCTTGGCGGCGCTGTTGTCGATGATGTAGGCGGCCTCGGCCGCTGTCAGGTGCGTGTTGATCGGCACGTAGTACAGGCCGCTGCGCCGCGCCGCCCACATCACCGCGTGGATGTGTTCGTTGTTCTCCATCAGGATCGCGACGGCGTCGCCCTCGACGAGGCCGGCCCGCCGGAAGTAATGGGCCAGCCGGTTGGCCCGCGCCTCGAGCTCGTCGAAGGTGATGACCGTGCCGGAGGGGTGGAGGATGACGGCGGCCTTGCCGGCGCCGAGGTACTCGCGAATCTGCATGGGCAGACTGTACCGCCGAAAAACTTGACGGGTGTCAAGTGGTCGGGCGCCGGGGCCGCGGGCCCCGGATCGGTACTCGTGCAGCGCCGATCGGGTTGAGGTACCGTCCCTTGCACGACGCGGTTTCGGAGCGGCCGGTCGGTCTTGGTACGGAGGTGCCCATGGAGGCGGCTGAGCGCCTGTCCGCCCCCGCCGCGTGCTGCTCGCCGACCGGCCGACTCGGCGTTTACGACTATGTCGACGGCATGGAGCGCCTGCTGCAGGCGGTCCAGGAATTGTCGCTGGCGCGCAGCCTGCCGGAAATTCAGCGCATCGTCCGGACCTCGGCGCGTGAGCTCACCGGCTGCGACGGCGCCACTTTCGTCCTGCGCGACGACGACGCCTGCTACTACGCCGACGAGGATGCCATCGCACCGCTGTGGAAGGGCAGCCGCTTCCCGATCGAGATCTGCGTCAGCGGGTGGGCGATGCGCAACCGCGAGGCCGCGATCATCCCGGACATCTACCGGGATTCCCGTATCCCGCAAGGCCTTTACCGCGCGACCTTCGTCAAGAGCCTGGTGATGGTCCCGATCCGCAAGCTCGACCCGATCGGGGCGATCGGCAACTACTGGGCGCACCGGCATCCGCCGTCCGAGCAGGAGGTGCGCCTGCTGCAGGCCCTCGCCGATTCGACGTCGATCGCCATGGAGAACGTCGCGGTCTACTCCGAACTGGAACAGCGGGTGCGCGACCGCACCGCCGAGCTGGAAAGGGCCAACGAGGAGATCAGCCGGCTGTCGGTCACCGACGAGCTGACCGGGCTCAGCAATCGCCGCGGCTTCTACCTGCTGGCCGAGCAGAAGCTTCGCGGGGCGCACCACCTCGGGCACAACTGCGTGCTCGCCTTCCTCGACGTCGACGGGCTCAAGCGGGTCAACGACGAACAGGGACACGACGTCGGCGACGCGCTGATCAAGGACGTCGCCGAGGTGCTGCGCCAGGTGCGGCGCGAGTCCGACATTGTCGCCCGCCTCGGCGGCGACGAATTCTGCGTCATGATCACCGAACGCGACGCCGGCACGGCGGAGGTCAAGGAACGGCTCGCCGAGGCGTTCCACACTTTCAACGAGACCAGCGACCGCACCTACCGGCTGTCCGCCAGCATCGGCCTGGTGCAGGCGCCCGTCGCCGAGCACGCGACCCTGGACGAATTGCTGGCCCGGGCAGACGAATTGATGTACGCGGAGAAGAGGACCAGCCCCACCCGGCGCGCGGGTGGGGACCGCAGGCGCTAGCTAGCCGGCGTCGGCCAGCCGCTGCTTGAGCGCCTCGAACTCGTCCTTGACGCCGGTGGGCAGCTTCTCGCCGACGAACTCGAACCACTCCTCGATCAGGGGCAGCTCTTCGCGCCACTCGGCGGCGTTGACCGCGAGCGCCTTCGTGACGTCTTCGGCCTCGACGTCCAGGCCGTCGAGATCCAGGTCGGCCGCGGTCGGCACGATGCCGATCGGTGTGTCCTGACCGCCGGCCCGGTGCTCGATGCGGTCGACGATCCACTTCAGCACGCGGCTGTTCTCGCCGAAGCCCGGCCAGAGGAACTCGCCCTGTTCGCCGCGGCGGAACCAGTTGACGAAGAACACCTTCGGCAGCTTGGACTCGTCGGAGTTCTTGCCCAGGTCGAGCCAGTGCTGGAAGTAGTCACCGACGTGGTAGCCCAGGAACGGCAGCATGGCCATCGGGTCGCGGCGCACCGTGCCGACCTTGCCCTCGGCGGCGGCGGTCTGCTCGCTGCCCATGGTGGCGCCCATGAACACGCCGTGCTGCCAGTCGCGGGCCTGCGTCACCAGCGGCACCGTGGTCTTGCGGCGGGCGCCGAACAGTATCCCCGAGATCGGCACGCCCTGCGGGTCGTCCCACTCCGGCGCCAGGATGGGGCACTGCGACATCGGGGTGCAGTACCGCGAGTTCGGGTGGGCGGCTTTGGTTTCCGTCTCGCGGATGTACCAGTCCTGGCCCTTCCAGTCGATCAGGTGGTCCGGCTCGCCCTCCAGGCCTTCCCACCACACCTCGTCGTCGTCGGTCAGTGCGACGTTGGTGAACACGGTGTTGCCCGCCGCGATGGTGCGCATCGCGTTGGGGTTGGACTTCCAGTTGGTGCCCGGCGCCACCCCGAAGAAGCCGAACTCCGGGTTGACCGCGTACAGCCGGCCGTCCTTGCCGAACCGCATCCAGGCGATGTCATCGCCCAGGGTCTCGGCGCGCCAGCCCGGGATGGTCGGCTGCAGCATCGCGAGGTTGGTCTTGCCGCAGGCCGACGGGAACGCGGCGGCGAAGTAGTACGCCTTGTTCTCCGGGGAAATCAGCTTGAGGATCAGCATGTGCTCGGCCAGCCAGCCCTCGTCGTGGGCCATCGCCGAGGCGATGCGCAGCGAATAGCACTTCTTGCCCAGCAGGGCGTTCCCGCCGTAGCCGGAGCCGTAGCTCCAGATTTCGCGGGTCTCCGGGAAGTGGGTGATGTACTTGGTGTCGTTGCACGGCCACGGCACGTCCTTCTGGCCGGGCTCGAGCGGGGCGCCCACCGAGTGCAGCGCCTTGACGAAGAACCCGTCGTCGCCGATCTTCTCCAGGGCGGCCTTGCCCATCCGGGTCATCGTGCGCATGGAGACGACGACGTACTCCGAGTCGGTGATCTCGACGCCCAGCTTGGGGTCGTCGGCGCCGAGCGGGCCCATGCAGAACGGGACCACGTACATGGTGCGGCCGCGCATGCAGCCGCGGTACAGGTCGGTCATCAGCGCCCGCATCTCGCCCGGGTCCATCCAGTTGTTGGTGGGGCCGGCGTCGATCTCGCGCTCGGAGCAGATGAAGGTCCGCGACTCGACACGCGCAACGTCCGACGGGTCCGACAACGCCAGGTAGGAATTGGGGTGCTTCTTCTCGTTCAGCTTCGTGAACGTGCCGGCCTCGACCAGCTCGCCGGCCAGCCGGTCGAACTCTTCGGCGGAGCCGTCGGTGAACACCACGCGCTCAGGCTGAGTGAGCTCGGCGACCTCCCGTACCCACGACAGCAGCCCCTGATGGTTGGTGGGCGCGGTGTCCAAACCGGGAATGGTCGCTGAGGTCATCGAAATCTCCTGAATCCTTCTGCGTACTCGTACATCTCTTCAATTGCGTATGTGCTCGACCACACAGCTGCTTGAATGGTGGCGTTAACTACAGGTTATCGTGAGCACCTTGTCGGGGAAGCCTCGGGCAGGTATAAGCCTTCTCACAGCAACGATTCAGAAGCTTCCCCGGCATCCGCATCACCGCTGAAAGAAGCGGGTTTTTCGGTTGCCTCGTCCGCCGCGGCTTTTTCCACGTCCGAAACGGAATCGTCGGACGTAGATATACCCGCTTCACCGAGTTCCGCACGCACCGCCTCGAGGGCCGCCAGCACCGTCGGCAGCTCGCGGTCCCGGGCGGCGGCGTCCCGCGACGCGGCCGTGGCGTGCGCGCGCAGCTCGCGGTCGATGGCGTCGACCTGGTCGCTCACCTGGGCGTTTTCGACCTCGTCCTGGGCCAACACGGCCTTGCTGAGCACCGACTCGGCGACCAGGACGCGGGTGGCGACCAGCTCCTCGGCCACCGACCGCAGCGAGGAGGTGACGTCCCCCGCCCAGCGGTCGAGCAGCGCCCGGTCCCGCAGCAGGCTGCGG
>NZ_LZJB01000091.1:0-525 GCF_001666895.1 Mycobacterium sp. E3298 | reverse complement strand
TGTGCCGATCTTCCTGACGTGTCGCACGTGGAGATCGATATCGACGCCAATCCCGCCGCCGCCAAGCGGCTGTCGGTGTTGTCGCTGCCGACCACATTGATCTTCGACGCCGAGGGTCGTCAGCGCTACCGGAGCGCCGGGGTGCCGAAGGCGGGCGACCTACGGGCCGTGTTGCAGCCGCTAGTCGCCTAGCCCTCGAATCATCAAGTCGTCGAACGCCTTTCCGCCCGTGCATCGGGTGTGAGCTCGGCGAAGTATTACTCACGGTGAACTTAATGCGGGCATGGAATGCGTTGTCGCCCCGAGCGTTGCAGAGTGGGTTAGTAACGAATCGGAAGGCGTGCCATGACCGAGCTACATCTGGCCGTTGAGCTGGACGGCTACGGCTGGCACCCACACGCGTGGCGGTACGCCTTCGCGCACAACGCCACCGGTGGCGGGCACCTCAGCGGTCGATGTAACGCGCGGTGGCCACGTCACGGATGACGGCGTCGTCTTCCCAGCTGTCCCAGAGCCGCCGCACCA
>NZ_LZJB01000090.1:0-2633 GCF_001666895.1 Mycobacterium sp. E3298 | reverse complement strand
CGGCCCGGATGATGGTCACCCGTTCGCAGAGCGCTTCGGTTTCGGCCAGGATGTGACTGGACAGCAGGATGGTCGCGCCACGATCGCGAGCCTCGGCGACGCATTGCTGAAAGACGTTCTCCATCAACGGGTCCAGGCCGCTGCTTGGCTCGTCCAGGAGCAGCAGGCGGGCGCGCGACGAGAACGCGGAGATCAGCGAGACTTTCTGCCGGTTGCCCTTCGAGTAAGTCCGCGCCTTCTTGTGTGGGTCGAGGTCGAAGCGCTCGACCAACTCGGCGCGCCGCCTTTCATCGATGCCACCGCGCATGCGGGCCAGCATGTCGATGGTCTCGCCCCCGGTCAATGTCGGCCACAGCGTGACATCGCCTGGCACATAGGCGATCTGACGGTGCAGTGCGACCGCGTCGGCCCACGGGTCGCCGCCCAGCATCCGAACGCTACCGCCGTCCGCCTTGACCAGGCCCAGCAGGATGCGGATGGTCGTCGACTTCCCGGCGCCGTTCGGGCCGAGGAAGCCGTGGACTTCACCTTCGCGCACCGTCAGGTCGAGGCCGTCCAGCGCACGCACAGCTCCGAAGTTCTTGGTCAACCCGCGTATTTCGATGGGTGCGACACTGTCAGCTGGCATGTGATCCTCCTTGATCTTCGGCGGCCAGGAATGCGTCGTACATGGTGCGGTCCACCATCAGGCCCTCGCTGTAGATCTCGAGGGCCGGCAGGATCATGTCCCTGGCGTAATCGCGCAGGACCGCACGCAAATCCGTTGGCGTGTCGTGCATTTGCAGATAGAGCAGGAGGCCGCCGCCTCCCGTGATGCCGAGATACTTGGCCCTGGCCTTCGGGTCACGGCTGGGCTTTATCGTCCCGGCCCGCACACCCTCTTCCATGTACTCTTCGGCGTTGTCGATCATCCTCTGCCACAACATCTTCGCCAGGTCGCCGCCCGTCTGCATGCTGCGCAGGAGGTAGGCCGTCAGCGGCGCGAATTCCTCGATCTCGGCGAGCTGCGCGAACCAGGTGGCGGGGTCGTTGGACCGCATCGCCTCCGATTTGGAACTGCGGATCTCTTCGGCGACGAAGTCGTCGCAGGCTTTTCGCAGGCCTTCCTTGGAACCGAAGTGGTGAATGACGAGCGCGGCGCTCACCCCCGCGGCTTCGGCGATGGCCCTCAGTCCCACGCCGAAGCCGTGCTGTCCGAACTGCTCGATGGCCGCGTCGCGGATTCGAGCGGTTGCGGTCAGGTCGGCTGAACGCATGTTCAGTACGTTAAACGGCCGTTCAGTCGCGAGTCAAGGTGGTATCGCGTCAAGAATTCGTAAACATCGAACCAGTGGCGATCGCAAGCGCGGCGCGGCCGGGCGCGGCGGGTCGCCAGCGTCGAGCCGAGGCCGGGCGCGGCGGGTCGCCGCGCGGGTCAGTCGCGAACCGCGGCCAAGATGCCGTCGCCCAGCGGCACCAGGGCGGGCGTGAGCCGCTCGTCCTCGGCGATAAGCCGTGCCGCTTCCCGCACCGCGACCACCTCGGCGTCGCGGGCGGCGGGGTCGCCGGCGCGCCCGCCGAGAGCGGCCCGGTGCACCACGATGACGCCGCCGGACCGCAGCAGCCGCACGCCCTCCATGACGTAGTCGGGCTGGTCGACCGGGTCGGCGTCGACGAACACCAGGTCGTAGGACTCGTCGGCCAGGCGGGTGAGGACCTCCTGGGCCCGGCCGCTGATCAACCGGGTGCGCGAGGGGCCGATCCCGGCCTCGGAGAAGGCCTGCTTGGCGAGCCGCAGGTACTCGGGTTCGATGTCGATCGTCGTCAGGACGCCGTCGTCGCTCATGCCGGATAGCAACCAAAGTCCGCTGACCCCGGCGCCGGTGCCCACCTCCGCCACGGCCTTGCCGCCGCTGAGCTTGACCAGCAGGCTCAGCAGCGCGCCGACCGCGGGCGTGACCGCGCCCGCACCGATGTCCACGGCGCGCTCGCGGGCGGCCGCCAGCAGCGCGTCCTCGGAGATCGACCCCTCGGCGTGCGCGAAGAGGGATTCGGCTCGACTGGGCGCCGGCTGGCCGGGGGTGTCTGCGTCGGTGCCGTCCATGCCCGCAGCGTATTCCACTCCGGTGCGCGCCCCGGCATGGCACGCCTAAGCCGCGCCGCCACGACACGCCCGGGAAAGCCGGTGCGTTTAACCTCACCCCGCGACGGATATGTCCAGCACAGCGCTGGTAACGAAAAGGTTTCTCAGGCTGAGCTCAGACTGTTCATATATCGCACATACGCCCATACGCGACGGTGTCCCTATGGATCGCGGAGCGGGTGGGACCGGGAATACGGATTGGCGGCCACGTGTTGCCGTCGATGACGACTTGTCGCTTTGTGACAGGACGGATTCGGAGGATTCGATCATCACCACGCTTTTGGGCCCGACCAGCATGTCGCACCCGCAGGACTGCCCCGCCGACGAGTGGGTGGAGCCTTCCGACGGCCTGCAGGGCACCGCGGTTTTCGACGCGACCGGGGACAAGTCCACGATGCCCTCGTGGGACGAGTTGGTCCGTCAGCACGCCGACCGGGTGTACCGGCTGGCTTACCGCCTCTCGGGCAATCAGCATGACGCGGAAGACCTGACGCAGGAGACCTTCATCCGG